>CBDUUU010000190.1:0-1512 GCA_965370485.1 uncultured bacterium | reverse complement strand
GAGGCGGCTCAGTCTCGCAGGCTCAGCCTATCCCTGATTATGTGAATATGCTCAAGACTAAGGTAAAAATAGGCAGGTCTCTTAAGGTAGTCACTGATACCGGAAACGGAACGGGCGGGCTGGTTTTACCCGGACTCCTGCGTGAGCTGGGATGTGAGGTAACGGACCTTTTCTCTGAGCTTGACGGAAGATTTCCAAATCACCTGCCTGACCCGACTGTCCCGGAGTTCCTGGACGCGTTAATAAAAAAGGTGGCGGAAGAAAAGGCAGATGTAGGAATAGGCCTGGATGGGGATGCCGACAGGATTGGTGCGATTGATGAAAATGGAAATATCGTCTGGGGGGATAAACTGCTTGCCTTATATAGCAGGCAGGTTTTGAAAGATGGTCCCCAGAAAATAATATTTGACGTGAAATGTTCTCAGGGGCTGTCTGAGGATATAAAATCGCACGGCGGCATCCCTGTTATGTGGAAGACGGGGCATTCCCTCATAAAAGAGAAGATGAAGGAGGAGGGTTCTCCTCTCGCCGGGGAGATGAGCGGGCATATGTTCTTTGGAGGCGACTATCTTGGCTATGACGACGGGATTTTTGCATCGCTGAAGCTGGTTGAGCTTCTCTCGAATACAGAAAAGAGCTTAGGCGGGCTGGCAGAAGAGATTCCTCACTACTTTGCGACACCTGAGATAAGGGTTGATTGCCCTGATGAGAAAAAGTTCGATGTTATTGCAAGGGTAAAGGCGTATTTCAAGAAAGATTTTGATACCATTGATATTGACGGGGTAAGAGTCCTTTTTGGAGATGGCTGGGGTCTTGCCCGGGCATCGAATACACAGCCGGTTATTGTTCTCAGGTTTGAGGCAAAGACAGAGGAGAGGCTCACCGAGATTAAAGAGATGGTAACCAAAAAGGTCAGAGAGGAGATGGGGCAGTTGTAGGGGGCTTACGCTTGAACACCATTGGGGTTGATTTAGGCGGGACGAATATTGTCTGCGGTGTTATCGATAATAAAGGCGGAGTGATTTGCAGGAATAGCTGTGAGACTGATGCCTCGGAGGGGAAGGAGAGGGTTTTGTCGAATATCTTTGTGTGTATAGATGAAATCGCCCGCAGAATCGATTTTGAGAGGATTTGCGCTATCGGGGTTGGAACGCCGGGCGCAGTTGAGGGTGGTGTGGTCATAGGAGGGGCTGAAAATATCCCCGGCTGGAAGGGGGCTGCCCTTGTTAATGGAGTGGAGGAGAGATTTCACAAGCCGACCTTTGCATCGAATGACGCTACGCTCTATGCCCTCGGGGAGGCAAAATACGGGGCAGGGGTTGGGGCGAAAAATGTGGTCTGCCTTACCCTCGGGACAGGGATTGGCGGCGGGGTGGTTATAAACGGCAAGCCTTTCCATGGCAGTTCCGACTGCGCCGCAGAGGTGGGCCATATGACGGTAAATGTTGACGGCATAAGATGCAAGTGCGGCGGGGTTGGATGCCTTGAGTGTTATGCCTCGGCGACTGCGGT
>CBDUUU010000189.1:0-1600 GCA_965370485.1 uncultured bacterium | reverse complement strand
GACCCTTATAGTCTCTAACAACCCCTCCCCATACTGGAGCCCTCTTGAAAGCACAGATATACCCGAGGCGCCTTCTCCTGCAAACCTTCCGTTAAGATACAAAATTTTCATACGTTTCTTCACATCTTCTCTAAAATCTCCACCATTGTCTCTCCTTTATGCAGTGTCTCCTCATACTCGCTCTCCGGGTCTGAGTCATAAACGATGCCCCCGCCTAAATTGAAGTACAGGCGGCTATTCCTGTAAATAAAGGTCCTGATTCCAATATTAAGGTCGAAGTTGCCATTAAAGCCGATGTATCCGATACTGCCGCAGTAAAAAGACCTTTTATTTCTTTCTATCTCTTCGATGACCTTCATCGACTGAACCTTCGGGCATCCCGTGACAGAACCGCCGGGAAAACAGCTCCTTATTAATTCAAGAGGCTTGACCCCATCCCTCAGCTGCGAGCTTACAATGGCAAGTGAATGGAAGACATTAGTATATGCCTCAATGAGTTTCGGACAGGTTACCTCTACTGTGCCCACCCTGGCAGATTTGCCGAGGTCATTCCTTACAAGGTCGACAATCATAGCAAGCTCCGCGGAGTCTTTCTTGCTTTTAACCAGTTCCTCCCGCAGGGAGGCATCCGCGGCTTCCCCCTGCCCGCGTGGGCGTGTGCCTTTTATCGGCCTTGATTCTATGCGCCTTCCGCACTTGCGAAGAAACCTCTCTGGGGAGGAGCTTATAAGTCTGAAATCCCCGAAGTCAAGATAGGCGCTCATAGGGGCAGGATTCATCTCGTTCAGGGCCCAAAAGAGCCGAAATGTATCCCCCGAAAAGCCCGTGTTAAACTGCTGGGATATATTTGCCTGGTATATTGCCCCCTCTCTTATATACTCCTTTACTTTGCAAATGGCATCTTTGTATTCCTCTCTGGTGAAGTTTGAGGAAAGGGCAGGTTCCGGTGTCTTTCCCCTGCCTTTCTCTGAGATATCCCCAATCAGGGTATCTTCACGGGTTTTCACATCTATCTCAAAGAGAAGGTTTTCAGCCTCGTCCCGCACAAAAAACTTCTTGAAAAAGCAAAAGAAGACGTCCCACAATTTCAACTTGTCCTCACACATCCCGGGTATATCTTCCACTATGTGTTTCAGGTCATATGAAAATGCCCCAATGGCCCCGCCTGAGAACGGTATATTTCCAGCAGCTGCCTCATTTATGAGGCGCGATTCAGACGCAAGGTCTTCGTAACGGGTAAGGACCTCCTGCAGCAGGAGAAAGGGGTCGCCTGTAAGATAATGGCTGGATTTACCATACTCGATGCAGATACTCCTTCCTCTGCCTTTGAATATCAGGAATGGCATGAGTCCGAGAATCGACCACCTATGCCCGTTGAGGACCTTACCGGTCAGGAGAAGCGCGGTGTAGGACTTCTCGGAAATTGAATTGTAAATGAGCTCGAGCGGCTCTCTGGTTCTCGTCTTTCTGATGACTATCTTCTCAATCTCGGGCAATATCAGGTTCAATAAGTTAGTTGTAACTCCTCTTGCGATGAATAGAGTCCAGATAGTGAATGGCGCCAAGTCTTACACAAAGTTCGCCATAAAAGTCTTTTTCA
>CBDUUU010000188.1:0-1859 GCA_965370485.1 uncultured bacterium | reverse complement strand
AGGGGAGGAGATAAGGACCATTGTGCTTAACAGTGAAAACAGGCAGATGCTGCCAAAAACAGAGCTCTTTCTGTTCTTAGCCAGCCGCTCACAGTTGATAGGCGAGGTCCTCTTGCCTGCCCTAACAGACGGCAAATGCATAGTGTGCGACCGTTTCACGGATGCAACCCTGGCATACCAGACTTTCGGGCGGGGAATCCGCGAAAATGTTGTCCGGTAAATCAACTTGCTGGCGACTGACGGGTTAAAGCCTGACCTCAAAATTCTGCTTGATATCGAAAATCCTATAGGTCTGAGCCGTGCAAAAAAAACGGCCGAGGCGAAGGGTCAGGGACAGTCCGACAGAATGGAGGCTGACCTTCTAAGCTTTCATGAAAAGGTAAGGCGGGGATACTTCTCCATTGCCAGGGCCGACCCGTCAAGAATCAAGCTGATAAACGTTGAAGAAGATATAAGAAAGACGTGGGGCTCTATCAAGAAATGCATAGACGGACTAATAAAATAGAGCAGGTTCTTCAAAAGTGCCGTGAGAAAGACAGAATAGCCCATGCCTATCTCTTTACAGGGCCTGAGGGCTCTCAAAAAAGAGAAACTGCTGCTTTTCTCGCAAAACTTCTAAACTGCCCCGGGCAGCACCCCCCCTGCGAGACCTGCCTGACCTGCAGAAAAATCGATAATCTCATCCATCCGGATGTCCTGCTCATCGAGCCCTCCGGAGCCGCCCATATGATAAAGATAGATGACATTCACAAGCTCCGCCAGAAAAATATGCAAACCCCTATTGAGGCAGTATACAAGGTTTTTATAATTATCGATGCTCACCAGATGAATCTGGAATCAGCCAATGCCCTTCTCAAATCATTGGAAGAACCGCAAGAAAACTCGGTCTTTATCCTGACAAGCTCCCGCCCCCGTCTGCTTCCGTCGACGGTCATCTCAAGGTGCCAGCCAATGCGGCTCCCCCCGGGCGGCAAAGTGACAGCAAGAGAAGTAATATCTCAGGAGGAATTGAACCTTACCTGTAAGGATGTCCGCTCTTTAGAAGTCTTCAAACTGGCAGAAGAACTGGCAGAAAGGTCCAGGACAAAAGTGGATGCCCTCCATATCCTGGAGGCAATGAGTGAGTTCTGCCTGGATACACTCCGGAAGGCAGGGACAGGGCAAATCCTATCCCGGGCATCTCTCATCCAGGAGGCAAAGGAAAAGGTGAGTAAAAACGTCAATCTAAAATTGCTCTTTACCGTTTTACTTATGAAGATAAAAAAATGCGCAGGGTAGTACAAATTCGGCCGGCAGAAGGCAGGAAAATATTCCAGGCTGAGGCGCGTCAGCTAAGGCTTGCCCCGGGAGAGCCGGTAGTTGTGAGAACCGAAGAAGGCGTTGTATTGGGAGAGGTGCTTTCTGCCCCGGAGTTAATACTCGACAGCCGCCTTCCATCCAACCTTCGGGAGGTGATGCGGGTTGCCACTCCCGATGATACAAAAAGGGATGCGGAAAATAAAAAAAAGGAGGAGGAGGCATTTCATATCTGCCTCAAAAAGATAGACAACCTGAAAATACCGATGAGGCTGATTCGGGTCAGGTGCTCGTTTGACAGCTCACGCATCACCTTCCACTTCACCGCTGAAGGAAGAGTTGACTTTCGCCAGCTTGTCAAAGACCTCGCAAGCGTATTCAAAACAAGAATTGAGATGCGGCAGATTGGCGTGCGCGACGAGGCAAAGATGCTTGGCGGGGTCGGGCACTGCGGGAGGCCTCTCTGTTGTGAAAACTTTCTGAAATCATTCAAGCCTGTAAGTATCCATATGGCAAGAGAGCAGAGACTTCCCCTTGACCTTGACAAGGTCTCCGGCTTATGC
>CBDUUU010000187.1:0-1888 GCA_965370485.1 uncultured bacterium | reverse complement strand
TTTCGGCTTACTGTATCAGGTTATCCCTGTGTAAATGCGAGGGATGCTTATGTCTACCATGCTATAAAAGTCCGGGGCAAATCAAAGGTCTTCTACCAGGTAAGGAACAGGTGGTATTTTATCCTGAAGATTTACTCCTGGAAGACCATGGTTATATGCCTGCCGGCATTCATAGTCTATGAGATATCCCAGGCAATATTCCTGCTTGCCAGGGGTGCCTTCTATGATTATATCAGAGGAACCTTCTGCGCCATCATCGACTTAAATGGGACGCTGCGAAAGAGAAAAAAGGTTCAGGCGCTGAAGGCGCTAAGTGACAGGGATACCCTCAGGGCAGGTGAGCTCTATGTCCCGGAGAAACTGCTAGGGCATAAAATCTTTCGCAAAATCAGGGATATCTATGTGCTCGTCTTCAAACTCTACTGGGAGGCTGTTAAGGACTTGTTATAAATACCAAGTCTTTTCATCGATTCTGTGATTAGAAGATTGTTTTTGCGCAGAGACCGCCGGGTATCACAAAAGACACTTATATCCCCGGTTAGAATATCTGCCGCCCCGGTCGGGGCAACCCTGAACTCAAGCCTCGCCCAGGGGTCCTCATTGAAAAAAGAAAGATAGAACTTCTTCGGGGCAGAGGCAAGCTCATCCCCCCTTATGTATCTTTCTGCTATTTTCTTCGGATGGTCAACGACATCTATTCTGACTGCCTCTGCCTCAGCGGCAGGGCCAGGGGAGGAAAGTGTATATTCAACCGTATATGCCCCTTCCGGAAGTCTTATGTAGGGACCGTATAATAATTCGCCGGGCTCATCACTTTTTGCCCTGAAAAGCGCTCCTCCTTTAACATAGACCCCTCTTAAAATATGCAAATCCCATGGAATGAGGCGGAGCCTGCGCAGACTCTCGATCTCATCAACCCCCATCTCTGTCAATTCCTGCACTTTAGAGCTGCGGTATGCGCTAAAAAGCGATGGATAAGCGTCCATAGCCTCTTTAAATACGCCAACAGCCCTTTCCCTAAAACCATCTTTCTCATAAGCCGCCCCGAGGAAAAGCCTGGCCTCTATCAGCTCAGGATTTTCCTTCAAAAGTTCTTCCAGGATCTCCCGGGCACGTTTATATTCTCCGCATCTGAGGCATACAAAAGCAAAGGCGAATCTATCAGGTATGAACTTGATATGTAACTTTTTCTGCGTATTAACCGAGAGCTCATAAAAATAGTTAACATTACCGAACGTCTTCCCGGTTTCCAGTAAGACTACCCTTCTCTGGTTTGCCGAAAGAGCAATCCTTTTCACCCGGGAGCCGCTTCTTACTGTGCATACATTATCCTCACCCCCATTCAGAAAAGACAGCCCCAGCTTTTTAATCTCATTCCTTGAAATGATAAAAAAGTCCTTGTGCCCGGCCACCTCAGCCGTCATTGAGGAGCATTTCCCTGTATAAAGCAGGCTGCTGCGCTCAACGCGAGGGTCAGGAACATCAAGGGGAAACGAAAAGGCATTACCAAAAAACAGAGATAAAAATAAAAGCGATATGTTTATGAGAAGCCCGGGACGTGATTCAGAGGTCGGCACAAAATTCACCTAATCAAAGCGACCGCCATCTTCACGGTCAATTTCAATACGCATTTCTTAGACCTCCAGACTAGAGTTTACCAATATAACATTCGGTTGACAAGTATTTTCCTGCTTGATGCCTTGCAGGTAATATTACCAGCAAGATGAGGATTATGAGAGAAAGGAGTGAAATTAGTTTTGCCGCTGCCCTCAGCCTTGTATCAAGAAACCTTACAAGGATTTTGTGTCTTCCGGCAGGAATAGAGAAACATATTCGGCCATCACCGCTATTTATGGATATTGGAGCCTCAGCCCCATCTATCCAGAGT
>CBDUUU010000186.1:0-1899 GCA_965370485.1 uncultured bacterium | reverse complement strand
AGGCCGTATAGGAATGATTCACTTACATCCGAGAGGGGCGATAACGGCGAAACACTTGTTGTCTTTAAAAGAAAAAGGACACTCCTGGTATGGATTCTTGCAAGGTTTTTTCATCTTCCGGAAGAAAAGAAGATTACCCTTGACAGAATCGGCTCGGAGGTCTGGGGATTGTGTGATGGGAAAAATACAGTGAAGGAGATAGTAAAAGAGTTTGGCGAGAGACACTCTCTCGACACAAGGGATGCGGAGCGCTCCCTGACTGCCTATTTAGGGGAGTTGTCGAGAAGGGGGATGCTCGGGCTTAAGGAGGAGGTTTGAGAGAGGAAATTCAGCAGCAGATTACCCTTCCGCTAAAGAAGGCTGTCGAGATAAGTATCAAAAGCCTCAAAATGAGGTTTGGCAGATCATTTATAACCACAGGCGGAATAGTCTTGACCATTGCCTTTTTGATGTCGGTTTTTACCTCCCAGGCAATAGATCGGGCACTTTTACAAAATGGCCCTGAAGAGATAAAGATACTCCTGCAGGGGACGCATGCTCAGGCAGGGCCGCGGCAGGTCTGGCTGGTAAGCCTGTCGCTGCTGGTCTGCGTTGTCGGGATTACCAATGCCATGCTAATGTCTGTGACTGAGAGATATAAAGAGATTGGAACAATGAAATGCCTCGGGGCATTGAATAAGTTTGTCATCGAGCTCTTTTTGCTTGAGTCCCTCTTTCAGGGGCTCGCCGGCTCTATTGCAGGCGCCCTGGTGGGCATAATAGTTGTTGCGATAACCCGTTTAATAAGTTATGGGGGATTGGTTTTTGACTATTTCCCCTGGTTCAGCATTTTAAAATGTGCGCTTTTCTCAGTCGGCGCAGGGGTTTTTCTGTCTGTAGTGGGTGCTCTTTATCCGGCCCAGCAGGCGGCAAAGATGGTGCCGGCCGATGCTATGAGGCAGGATGCTTAGAGGAGAATTAAAATGGCGATAGAAAATGTTGTCCGGACAAGGGATGTTCGCAGGACCTTCACAATGGGGCAGGTATCTGTAGAGGCGCTCAAGGGCATCAATATGGAGGTGAGAAAGGGGGAATATATCTCTATTATGGGACCCTCAGGCTCGGGAAAGTCAACCCTGTTCAATATGATTGGGGGGTTGGATAAACCGACACGGGGAAAGGTTTACATAGATGAGGTTGATGTTGCCCAGCTTGATGCCTATGAGCTTGCATGGCTCAGATGCAGGAAGATTGGCTATATCTTCCAGACATTTAACCTGATTCCGGTGATGACGGCACTTGAAAACATCACCCTGCCAATGATATTTGCAGGGCTCTCCACCGATGAGTCGATAGACAAGGGGGTGGAGCTGCTCAAAGTTGTGGGTCTGGGTGACCGCGTCCAGCATAAGCCATCAGAGCTCTCAGGGGGCCAGCAGCAGAGGGTTGCTGTGGCAAGGTCTCTTGCCAATGACCCTGCCATTGTTCTTGCCGATGAGCCTACAGGAAACCTGGATTTAAAAACAGGAAAGGAGATAATAGACCTGCTTAAAAGACTGAACAGAGAAAAGGAGGTTACTATAATCTCCGCCACGCACGACCTCAAGATGCTCGATGTATCCGACCGCATCTTCTGGATCCGCGACGGGAAGGTGGAGAGGGTAGAAGAGCGGGCAAACCTCGAGTTAGAGGTAGGCAGGTTCGAAGGTAAAGAAGAATAAAATTTAAAGTAGCCTGTCCCCTTTTTCACAGGTCCTCGTTCATGAATACCTTGACCCCCCATTTCATCGGCAGCCAGATTGCCGCCACATTTGTGAGAATGAGCAGCAGCAGGACTGAACAGACCTGAAGGCTCATCAATCCTCCTCCTTTCAAGACACTCCAGAAGTTTATATGCACGAGCCAGCCCTCAGAGAATAT
>CBDUUU010000185.1:0-1914 GCA_965370485.1 uncultured bacterium | reverse complement strand
CAAAGAATCTCTGACAGATACCACTCACCACAGCCTATATCGAGGACCCTCTCATAATGCGTATCTTTTATAAAGCCAATTGTGTCTACCGCCTTTTTCCTTTCATAGGCACTTGAGCTGTACATATACGGGTCATTTTTTTTGTACCGGTGGTCGAAGTAAAGCCTTACCAGCCATCTGTTTCTTTCAACGAATGGCTTAATAAATGGCAGGTTTTTAATCTTAAAATTCAGTCTCCCAAAAATGCTAACAGGACTCATGTTTTGTATTATACCGCATTTTTCCTGTTGACGGCAACAACAAGGTTTGATAGTCTCAAGTTTGAGATTTTCCGGGATTTATTATCACTAAAATGAAAAGCGAAATCTGGCTGGCAGTTTTGGCCCTTACACTCGTTGGGATTGTCTTTTCCCTGCCATTGATATCCAATTTTAACTCGGCCATTCCATATAGTCTCCGCCCTGCCACGGGATTCGAGACGGTCAATATGATGCAGGGAGACCACCTCCAGTTCTTTTATACGCTGACTCAGTTTGGCGATTATTTCAGGCAGGGAAACAGCGCCTTTTTCAGGGAGCCGTATGAGTTTACCGCCCCCTTTCTTGAGAGGCCCTATTCCTCGAGAGAGCTGCCGCTTTCTGTGCTCTTTTTTGCTCTTTCCCCCCTCGGGAATATTGCTGCCTATAATATTCTGGTCATTCTTTCATTTGTTGCATCCGGGCTCTCTGTCTTTCTCCTCTGCGGCAGATATCTTAAGAGTTTTTTACCCAGACTCATATCATCTATTCTATTTGCTATATTTCCGTTCAGGCTTGCTCAGCTCTATGGCGGCCATCCGAACGGCTTTCTCGTTTTTCTGCTGCCCCTGATGCTGTATGGATATGATGCCTGGATAGAGACGGGAAGGTGGAGATATGCCATTGTCTCAGGTGTTTGCATTGTGTCTATGGCGGTGGAGGAACTTCACCTGGCATATTTCTCTGCGCTCTTCACGGCGGCATTCTTGGTCTATAAGGGTGTCTCGGGATTTATTAGAGAAAAGGCTGAGCGCAGGAAGGTCTTCCGAAGGTTTATGCGTCTGGCGCTGGTGATTGTGATTTTTTGGGCGCTGGCATCAGGGTATATTATGTATGTTAAGCAGGCTGCATTTGAGCCCTCTAGGGCTGATGCCGGCAGAGAAATCAGCGAGATAAAGCTCTTTGCGCCGCAGGCAGGCGATTTCCTTCGCAGGGTAAATAATAACAGTGAGAGGTTTATATATCCGGGCATTGTTTCCATTTTGCTTGGGTTGTTTGCCTTTGGCAGGCGCGGCGGAAGGAAGGTCAGGTGGTTTTATCTTGCCCTGTTTATAATCTGCGCCGTTTTGTCTCTTGGGCCAAACCTGCGCGCTTTTCCTCTCTACAACTTCTTTTACAGATTTGTGCCATTTTTCAATTATCCCCGCTCGACAGCAAGGATTATCGTCTTTGCATTTCTTTCTCTCTCGGTACTTTCCGGGTTTGGGGCGGAGAATATCATAAAAGTGAGATATGGAGGATTGATTGCCGTTGTAGCCATTGCTGCTATGATGGTGGATTTTCACCCGCTGGGGAGGATTGGGCTGTGCAAACTGAGTAAAGGGAATGAGGTTTATGAATATGTAAACCACGTTAGAAAGAAACCTTCTAACGGGGCAAAGGAACGGAAAGGGGTGATTCTTGAGATTCCCCTCTGGCCCGGGGATTCAGCATGGTCGAGTATCTATGAATATTATGCAACCCTCTATCATATCCCTATGGTTAACGGATATTCTTCGTTTGTAACCAGGGACTATATCGAAAATGTCTTCTGGCCGCTTGCAAGTGTCAATATGGGCTGCCTCAACAGAGACCAGCTTGAGTTGTTACGGACGATGAATGTCCGCTATATCATTTT
>CBDUUU010000184.1:0-1992 GCA_965370485.1 uncultured bacterium | reverse complement strand
GTAAAGGGAGTTGTAATGACCTCATCAGATGCCTCTATACCGCAGGCTTGAAGCGCAAGCAGCAGGGCATCGGTCCCGGAGGCAACCCCGACTGCATATTCTGCTCCGCAGAAAGAGGCAATTTCTTTCTCAAACTCACTAACCTCTTCCCCGAGAATAAACCTGCCGCTTTCAAGGACACCGAAAACCGCCTCATTTATTTCTTGTTTAATACTGCTATACTGCGCCCTTAAATCCAGAAAAGGAACTTTCAAAAACCCCCCTTTACTATTAAATTATATCCTCATTTGCAAACATTGCAAGCCACAAATTCATAGAGCTCTCTCACCTTTTCTGAAAAATGCGCCCTGCTATAGTTTTCCTCAAGCAGTTTCTTCCCGCGCAGACCTATCCTTCTTGACATATCTTTATCATCAAGAAGGGTAAGCATTCCCTTCGAAAGTCCCTCCGGAGTTGGCTCGACCAACAATGCCTCCTCCACACTCAAAAGCTGATTGTGCGAAGGCAAGTCTGTGGCTACTATAGGTTTTCCCGAGGCAAGGTATTCGAAAATCTTGAAAGGCGTATTTACCCCTTCTAATCTGGGCGAGGCAAGAATATCAGCCATTCCCAAAAAGGCCGGAATTTCCTCCGGTTCCCTTCTCCCGGCAAACACAAGCCATTGCAAAACTCCCAAACTGCCTGCCAGTTCTTTCATCTTCTGAATCTGGTCATCCCTGCCGCCAACCAGCACAAATCTCACATCTCCCCTTCGGGCGGCCACAGCAGGAATACATCTTAGAAGAAGCTCGAGCCCCTGATAGCCCTCAAAATTGCCGGTATAAATGATAACCCTGTTGCTTCCCAGGCCAAACTGCCCCCTTAAATCCGTCTGCCCCTCTCTGTCGCTGCCCATCGGGGCATCTTCAATCTGAAAAACTCTCTTTCCCGGGCGCAGCGCCTTCACTTTTTCCGTCAATGCCCGGCAGACGGTAACCACAACAGCCGCACGGCGAATAGCCAATCTCTCGACGTATCTAACAAACCCGAGCAAGCCCTTCAAAAGGCTAAAATGACTAAGCTGGTCGGATATGCATGAGTCCATATCATAAATAAAGGGGGTGCCGGAAACAGCCCCGAGAAACGCCGCAAAAAAGGCAGACTCTTCAACCGCATGAATAACATCATACTTCTTTCTAAGAAGCATTTTACCTGCCTTCAGAAAAAGCAGGATATCAAGAAAGACCTTTGCGAGTGATGCCCCTATCGGGACAGACTTAATGAAAAAAACCCCCGGGATGCGATAAATCTTTACGCCCCTTATATCTACGTCTTCGCCTATGTGATATGTAAGCAGGTCAACCCGGTTTCCCTGTCCAATTACCTCAAGAAACGCCTTCACATTAAGAGGTGTTCCTCTTATCTCGAAAAAGGGCTCCGGCGCAAGAAAGAGAATCTTCACAGCCGCTTCCCTCTCATCCAGCACAGATAATAAGTCAGCAGGGCAAACGGAGAAAATACTGCAAGCTCACAGATAGCAGTTTTGAGCATATCGGGATTAAAGATGCTCAGAAGTGAATTGCCCCTTGATGCCGACGGCATAAACGCATGCGTCCAATAAAAGTATCTACTGCTAAAAGGCGAGAAAAGCGGCATCCCAAGAGGAGGGCTTTTATCAATCGTAATATAATCGAGAAAAAGGTGGGAAAGGATAAGAATAAATACCACCGCAATGACACGCTTACGAGTCTCCGCCCATAACCGGGGAGGCACTGCCTTGAATCTGAACATAAGCCAGGCGAGAGCGCTGACCATAACAGCAAATAAAAAGGAATGTGTAAAGCGATGATGGTAGTAATTTATATTACCGCGGAAGACACCGGCTATTATGTCAATGTCCGGCAGATTGGCGAAAACTATATAAATGACTGCTCTTTTCCATATAGCAAGCTTCCCGGCATACCTCCTGCCAAAGACAAAGAACAAACTCAGTCCGGCAAGGGAATGCCCCAT
>CBDUUU010000183.1:0-2027 GCA_965370485.1 uncultured bacterium | reverse complement strand
TCCCAGTTGAAAAAATAATCTGCGTCGAAGTTTCCTATTCTATCGGTGATTGTCTTATCAATCAGCAGCGCCCCGCCGGAGACGGTATCAAATATTTCGTATTCCTGCCCGGTTTTCCTGCCGGGTCCGGGGATGAACGCGCATAGGTAATGGATATAGCCGCCGTTATAGAGCTGCGGCTTATCAGGGTCATCTTTGTCTATTATCGTCGGATGCAATGCCCCTGAGAATGGTAGTTTCTCTCTTATATCGCACAGCCTTTTCAGGCACTCAGGGTGAACCGTGATGTCGTCGTCCAGCAGGAAAACAAGCTCTGTGGGGGAGCCCTGAATGCCGATATTTCTTGCCGCGGCTGAGCCTGCGTTTTCGGCCAGAGTTATTAGTTTAACAGACGGGAACTCTCTCTTTATAGTATCGGGGCCGTTGTCTGTAGAATTATTGTCAACAACGATGACCTTGACATCCGGGTAGTTCAATCTACCGATGGAGGCCAGGGTTTCCCTTATGTTTTCTCCGCTGTTATAATTGACTATGACTGCGGTTACAGGTCTCATTTAACCTTCACCTTTAGTGTGCTGCCCTTGATGGTGTAAATGATTGCCCCTGCAATGCAAAACCAGAGGCTGAGGCTGAAAGAGAGTATGGAGATTGAGAAACTGTTTGCAGGGGCGAGTCCGATGGTCGAAAGCAGTTTTACATATGCCCCCTCGCGCACACCGATTCCTGATATGCTTACGGGGATGATGGTTACTATTGATACAAGGGGAACAAAGATAAAAAAGTAGATAAGCTGGATATCGAGCCCGAGGGAGAGGGCAATGATGTAATCTATGGCTACCTTGGAAGATACCGTCAGGATGGACATAAGGAAGACTGTGAGAAGTATCACTTTGTTTTTTCCATAGCTTGATACTGTGCAGTGTGTCTGGTGGAATGTGGCAGACCATCTGTATCTTGAGAATAATTTTTGCGACAGCCTCAACCCCTTTTCGCTGCTTATTGTGAAGTAAAAAAGCAGGAATATAGATAATAATATAAAGGTAAGATTTCTGATATATGGGACAGAGACGCCCGGGAGCATACTGATTATAGAAGCAGCCAGCAGCATTACGAATAATGTCATCATTCTTGTGAAGATGAGGGCGCTGAGGGCATCCTCCTTCCTCGGGGTGGAGCGGCTGAGGTTATAGGCAAGGATGATGTCGGGGCCTGCTCCTCCGGGGAGGAAGGTGCCAAAGAATATGCTTACTATAAGGAGGCGGAATATTTCAAATGCCCCTATTTTATTTCCCTTTGTCCAGAGCAATATCTTTAATATGAGGCCATACAGATATTGATATACGCATACTCCGATAACTGCAAGGAGATAAAACCCCGGGCGAAATCCTGACAGGGTCGCCCTTAGCGGGGTGAAGTCTGTCTTATAGATAAGATATGCAAGCAAGGCGGCACTGCAGGCTGACCTGAGAATAATGTTTCTCTTTTTCATATCTTCTGGAGTAAAAGCATGGCATACTGCGGCTCTACCTTAGCCCTTACTGATTTTAGACTCTTTATTTTGAGGAATAGCGGATGGATTGTCCCTGCGCCTATTCCTTTCAGCTCGAGCCCGCCTTCAGCCTCTCCCTTTGCAAATACGTTTACAAGCAGAAGTCTGCCTTCCGGCTCAAGCCAGTTTACTAATCTCACGGCAACCTCCTGTATCTGGCGCGGATTGAGATAGACCAGCACCTCAGAGCATACAATCAGATTGAATCTTTGCCTGAGCTCAAGGGCGAGAATGTCTGCCGCACTGAAGTTTATGTTTTTGTGCTTTGCCCTTCTCCTTGCCCTCTCGATAGCCATTTTTGAGATGTCTATCGCCAGAATCTCCCCGCTAATCGGGCAAAGCCTCTCTGACAGATACCCCTCACCACAGCCTATATCGAGGACCCTCTCATAATGCGTATCGTTTATAAAGCCAATTGTGTCTTCCGCCTTTTTCCTTTCATAGGCACTTGAGCTGTACATATACGGGTCATTTTTTT
>CBDUUU010000182.1:0-2052 GCA_965370485.1 uncultured bacterium | reverse complement strand
TGCAAAGAAGGGTTCGCTGAGTCCCGGGGAGGCGCGGCGGGCGGCTGCAGTAACTGATAAACTGAGCTGGTTGGTGGAAGAGCTGGACCCTGCGGGGCACGCCCAAAGGGCGGGGCTTTCTAGCGGGGTAAACCGAAGCGAATATCTGACGGCCCTTCAGTTTCTAAGTAATAGCTTGGCGCAAGTTTCTTAGATAATGTCTGTTGTAGTTGCCCGATTTATCGGGCTAAAAGCAGCAATTATGCCTCATAAATGAGGCAACTACAATGATTAGATTATTTTGGTGAACCAAGTCAATAAGCATATATCTCTAACAAAAAAAATGAGTCTCAGAAGAGGCAAACGAAAGGGACGCACAATTAATGGGTGGCTTAGCCTTCTGGGGCAGGCCCCTGAGGCCGGCAAGTTCGTCAGGCTTCTGGAGGCAGCGAGGAGATGCCCTGATTTTTCCCCCGACAAGGAGCTCTTGCTTGTGAGGGCGCCCGGCAGGTGCAGTGATTTCGGAAATCATATTGACCTTAAAGGATGCGGGGGACCTCTGTGCGGCACTGCCACAGATGAGGAAATAATCTCTGCCATTCAACCCAGGGATGACGGAGTGGTTGTCTTGAATAATATGGATGCAGGGTTTCCGAGAAGGACCTTCAGTATTAAAAAGATTCTTCCAAGCCGCCGCATTGTTCATCAGGTTTCTGCCTGGGATGAGTGGACAGGGCGAAGTTTTCGGCACAGGGCACGGTGCCGCAAGGTCCCGGAAGAAGGGAACTGGGATGAATATGTGAAGGGACTGGTCATTTTTCTGCAGGATTACTACAGAAGGGATGACCTCACATACTTGAAGGAACTCAGGGGTTTTACCGCGCTTATCAGCAGTAATCTCAGTTTCTCGGGCGGGAAGAGCTCTTCCTCTGCGCTGGTTGTAAATTTGGCACTTGGATTGGATGCATTGAGTGACTTTTCTGACATCCCGACGGATGCATTTATAGACATCGTTGGTCTTTCGGAATGGTATGTGATGACAAGAGGTGGATGTGCTGACCACGCCAGGCTCATTTACTCCCGCAGGGGTCATCTTGTGATGGTGGGCAGTTTCCCCACCAGATTGCTTGGCGCGGCGCCTATACCGAAAAATTTGGCAAGGGTAATCATAAATTGCGGGGTTGACCGGCCTCAGGATGACAAAACGAGAAATGTCCTGAGGGTTACTGCCGCCTGTTTCCCCCTTGCGGTTTTATATATCAAGCATTTTTTCCCGGAGTATAAAAAGGTGCTCGAAGAGAATGACAGATTTTACGGGATAGGATTTCTGAGAGAGTTTACCTCCACAGGTAAACTGGGCAGGCGTGTTACACTTCTCTCCCTCTACGACTGCATCCTTCGCCTGCTTCCCGTAAAGGTAAGCAGGGCCAGGATTATAAAGACACTGCCTGAATATAAAAATGAGCTTAAAACCATTTTCTCCAACCATCTCCCGCCTCCCGGTGGATATGAGCTCAGGGATGCTGCTCTGTTTGGCCTCTCTGAGATAGAGCGCTGTCTGAAATTTTTTGCCTCTTGCAAGAGCGGTGATATTGCCTTGATTATGAGACTGACGCGGCTGTCTCATGACGGGGATAGGGTCGCCAGGCATATCAAGGATAGAGAGGGTAGACTCAAACAGGTCGGCTGGCATTATCCTCTCACCGATGGGCTTTTAGATAAGCTTGTAGAAAGAACAAAGAAAAACCCTGCCTCTGATGATGTCCAGTTATACAACCAGCCGGGCAGTTTTCACAGAAGCATACCCGAGATGGACGCAGTTGCAGACCTTGTAGCCGCTCGTTTTGGAGAAAATGAGGCGGCAGTTCGCATTATGGGAGCAGGCAAGGGAGGGGAACTCGAGGCATTTGTGCATAGGGATAGATTGAGCGATTTTCTTGAGTTTATCAAGCGTCTTGGCCTGCAGGCGGTGACCCTTCAGGGCTCCGGAGACGGCGCATCACTTGTGCGCCTCCAAAAAGTGTAGTTTTTCACAGGAGTGAGATTTGTCAACACCTATGGGGCATTCCCTTG
>CBDUUU010000181.1:0-2118 GCA_965370485.1 uncultured bacterium | reverse complement strand
AAATGCCCTAAAATAGGCGATTTTTGGCAGGTGGTTTCTTATGGTGACTTTTCAGAAAGTATATCATTTGAGGAAATGGCAACCGTTCACGCGCTAATGTCACCTTGACAAGTGCAGCTACCTATGCAAAATACCAAGTAAATATTCGGTAAACCACGTCATTTTGGAGAAGCAGGCAGCCGCAACCTTTAGATTGCGCAAAACGGATGAAATTCAGGATTCATCTTCCCTGTATCGCTATTTTATTTGCCTGCGGGATATTATTCTCTCTTTTCGCCTCCCAACAGAGTCTCCCCTGCTTAAGAACCTATGGACTTTTCTTCTCCTGTCTCATTCTTAACTTTCTGCTTTCCGTCCTCTTTTTTCTCCGTAAAAAATCAATGGCTGCAACCCTCTGCCTGTATCTGTCCTTCTTCTTTATTGGCGCACTCACACTGCAACGTCAGTTAATCTCAGTGCAATCCCAACACTTCCCGGAAGAAGGGAAACCGGCTGAGTTCACAGGCACTGTCATAAATGAGCCGGGCGAAAACAACTTTATCTTAAGGGTTGAAAAGATAAACCAAACCCCCGCCCGCTTTCTTGCTATAGTTCCAACGAGGCAGGCGCATACACTTGAATATGGCAGGCTCGTTAAGGTTACAGGGACATTGAGAAGACTCTCATCCAGGGCTGGCCCGGATGAATCAGGCTATGAGGCATACTTAGCCCGCAAAAAAATCTGCGCCCTGCTCGACATCTCAAATGCAGGGCAAATTGTAGAGCTGGGGGACGCGCGGGTGAATCCTCTAAAAGCCGCCGCTGTCAGATTCAAAAAGATGGCAAGCTCTGTCATAGACAAAACCTTCCCCTACCCGCAAAGCGGCTTTCTCAAGGCGATACTACTCGGGAGTCGCTCTTCCCTGCCCCTGCAGTGGAAAGAACACTTTTCAAAAACGGGGACCTCTCATATCCTTGCCATCTCAGGAATCCATGTATGGATGATAATCGGTATATTCTTTACCCTGTTTCAGGCTGCAGGACTCTCGCGGAGGGGCGTAGCCATTGCCTCAGTCGCTGTCCTTTTATTCTACTGCATGCTGGTCGGCGGAAGGACGCCTGTAATGCGGGCATCAATTATGGCAGGGGCAACATTAATCGGCAAAATCATTAACCGCCCGACAAAGCCCTGGAATAATCTTGCCCTTGCCTCCATCGCGGTACTTGCAATAAACCCCTTTGAGATTGCAAATGTTGGATTCCAGCTATCCTTTCTGGCCGCAGGGGGCATTATCTATCTCTCGCCCCGTCTTGAAAACGCACTTACCCTTCGCCCCTCAATAAAGAAAACCATCTGCCCAATATTCTCTGCACAAATCGCCACCATACCGGTAATAGCCTGCCATTTCAACATCCTCTCACCCATTGCCTTTATTGCCAATCTCGTTGTTATCCCGCTCCTGGGAATAATACTTGCCCTTGGACTTACCGGGTGCACACTTGGATTTGCAAGCACCGCCCTTGCAGCGATATTTAATAAAGCAGACTCGGTTCTGATAACTGCGCTGGTGGAGATAACAAGGACTCTCTCAAGAGTCCCCTTCTCTCATATATACGTCCAAAGCCCCGGCATTCCTTTTATCCTTGCCTATTACTCTGCCGTTATCATCGCAGCTGCCTCATTCAACAAGAATTTTTGTGAGCGTTGATTTTGAATCGGGATCCCTGTCCATTTTTACCTTAATATCTTTTCGATATAACCAATAATCTCACGTCTATCTTCTTCATTAACACCGTGAAAGGCAATGCCCACCCTGTATTTGTTGACAGAGGAAGACGTCTTTTTACACCAGACCACCTTACCGTGAATTGCGATGGGATGTGTGCCGGTTGGGAGCTTTATCTGTATCTCTAGAGGGCTGCGGAGGGAAACGGGCCCTTCTGATTCAAGACAGATGCCGCCCCCTCCAATATCTCTGGTAGAGGCGCTGATTTCCACCGGTTTGCCGGGTTTGGGAAGGAGATAATGAACCGGGATACTAATCTCCAGTCTGTGATACTCTCTTCTTTCCGCCTTTGCTTGCGGCATGTCTTTGATATTATACCAAACCACGCCAGAATAGTCAAAAAAAATAGTAA
>CBDUUU010000180.1:0-2141 GCA_965370485.1 uncultured bacterium | reverse complement strand
AAGTTCCTTTCCTGTCCCGCTCTCTCCCGATATGAGAACAGTGGTGTCAATATCAGCCACCTGTGTGATTAGCTCAAAGACCTTCTGCATCTGCGGGCATTTTCCGATGATATTTGCAAACCCGTATCTGGTTTTTAGCTCTTCTGTGAGATATACCCTCTCTTTGATGAGCTTATCAATCCTCATCGTCTTGCGGGCAACCTGCTTCATCTGCTCGATGTCAAACGGCTTAAGTATATAATCGGAGGCGCCCTCTTTCATTGCCTCGACCGCTGTCTCGATGGTGCCATATGCCGTCATAATTATGACGGGCAGCTCCGGGTCAGCCTTTTTGATGTGCGCAAGAAGTCTCATTCCTCCTGTCTTTGGCATCTTCATATCGGTGATGACCAGCTCAAATGTCCTTTTCTTAATCTCCTCGATGGCCGACTGCCCGCTTCCCGCCGTTATCACATTGTGACCGTCGTCTTCAAGTGCCATCTTGAGGACATGGCACATCTTCACTTCATCATCAACAACCAGTATTGTTCCCATATGGCAGCCTCACAGTAAAGGTGCATCCTGCATCTGCGTTATTTTTGACTGAGATATCCCCGTCATGAGCATCTACGAGTTTATGAACTATTGCCAGCCCCAATCCAATCCCTCCCTCCCTTGCCGAGAAAAACGGGTTGAAAATCTTGTCGAGGAGCTCCTGTCTTATGCCACAGCCTGTATCGGTGAAGCTTACCTCGACCTCAGAAAAGGCCTGCCGGGGCTGCGAGGTAATCGTGAGGCTTCCGCCATCCGCCATTGACTGGACCGCATTCAGGATGAGATTTAAAAAGACCTGGCTGATTTGCCCGGGGTCCACCAATGTCTTAGTAAGCTCAGCCGAATAATTTTTAACCACATTTACCTTTGTCTTGAGAACGGCCGGCTCAAGCAGGCGCAGGTTTTTATCGATGAGTTCATTTATATTACATTCTTCCTTATCGGGCATTTGCGGCTTTGCAAAATCCAGGAAGGAGCTTACAACCTTGTTCAGTCTATCTACCTCGCCGATTATAAAATCAGTTAGCCGTCTCCTTTTGTCACCTGAGGGGAGCTTGCCCTGCAGGACCTCGGCTGAGTTTCGGATGATGCCGAGCGGGTTTCTTATTTCATGAGCCACGCCTGCCGAAAGTTCCCCGAGGGCGGCAAGTTTATCCTTGCGCCTCAGCTCTTCCTCAAGCTGTCTCATATGACGGAGTTTGCGTGTCATAAGATTAAAGGCTGAGGATAGCTCCCCTAATTCATCGCCCGTCTCTATTTTTATTTCCTGGTCCAGGTTGCCGTCTGCTATTTGCTCGGCGCCGCGGGCAAACATCTGAAGGGGGCGCGAGATACGTTTTGATATGGCGTAGCCCAGCCCGCCCGCCACTGCCACACATAGTCCTATCAGAATGGGAAAGAAACTCCGCGCCCCCACCACTGCCCGGAACCCGTAGCGTCTTGGGACGCCGAAAAATATCATCCCGACATTTGTCCCGCCTTTGCTCTGAAGCGGCTGGTAAAATGCCTGGAAGTGCTTTTTGTGAAAGATGTCGTCACTTATGTAGCAGCCCTGCCCGCGGCTAAATGCCTCCTCTATGAGTTTTTCTTTGTTGGATTGTCTGTCCCCCCTGCCCCCCGGGTTCTTATGGTGTGCGTATACCTCCACCCCGGTAAGTGCGGACATATCCTGCGAGAAGCTTTTCCCGAGCTGGTAGCCAACCACCAGATTGCCCTGCAGTGTCTCGTTCGCAATTGGGGTAATGGTGCCGGCGATAAGGCCCTCATATTCCTTTAATTGCACAATGTCCTCCCCGCTGCCTGTGCTCACCTCACCGGGAATCCACAGGACAAGGGGATGCCTGGTCTGAATAACCTGCGGCTGGCCGCTTTTTCTCAGATGCATTACGAAATCCGGATTGCTCACAAGGAGTCTGGAGATATGGCTTGATGCCTTCTTATATTCGTCCAGCCGCATCATTGTTTTTTTTGAGGCGTCCCGGACACTTTTTTCTATCTCAGCCTCTAACCTCCTCGCATTTATGATGACAACAATCAGCGTGGAGATGACCATAGGGATCAGGCCCATGTAAAAAAACGCCGCTATCAGCTTAGTCTGTATACGCCAT
>CBDUUU010000179.1:0-2146 GCA_965370485.1 uncultured bacterium | reverse complement strand
TTGGACTCAGGAACCGCCTTTGAGATTCTTTCTATCGATATCGCCGACATCGACGTCGGGGAAAACATCGGCGCAAAGCTTCAGGAGAAACAAGCGCAAACCGACCTCCAGATTGCAAGGGCAAAGGCGGAGGAAAGGGCGGCAATGGCAAGAGCGCTCGAGCAGGAGATGATGGCACGTGTCCAGGAAATGCAGGCAAAGGTTGTGGAGGCAGAGGCAGAGGTGCCAAGGGCAATGGCGCAGGCATTTCGTGAAGGCAACCTGGGCATAATGGATTATTACACAATGAAGAACGTCAAGGCAGATACAGTGATGCGGGATGCCATCGCCGGAAAGACAGAGGAGAAAAAAAAGGATAAATAATAAGTGGAAAGTCTCTTCGAGACAGCATTCTGGCTGCTGATAATTGTTATATGGATAGTAGCCAAGGTAAAGCGGGGCAGCAGGGGTGGGAATCCTGTTAATATCTTTCCCACCCCTTCCCGGGAAACCACACCTGAAGACAGCTCAATTGCACCTGAAGACAGCTCATACAAGGCGCCGGCGGATGAGATTGCCGAGTTTTTCAAAGGGCTCCGGGGCGAAGATACGCCTGCAAGACCAGCCGCTGCGATTGAGAAAGCGCCGATTCTTGAGCCGGTAGAGCCGGTATTCGTGGCTCCGGAAGAAACCGCTCCCATTAAAGTCAAAGAAGCCGCTCCTATTAAAGTCCATGAGATGGAGCCGGCGGAATATAAACCATTCCCGGGAACGGAAGAACTCAGTGAGATACAAAGGGCCATTGTGCTGGCTGAAATCCTTGGGCCGCCAAGGGCAAAAAGACACTCTCGTGTGATATAGTTCAGTAAGAATACCCACCCATGACCGGTAAATACTCGTTATTGTCCGCTTATGACATTATCGTTGTTGGCGGGGGGCATGCAGGGGTAGAAGCCGCACTCTCAGCCAGCCGGTTAGGCTGTGCCACATTACTGCTGACTATGGATATGGAGGAGACAGGCTCTCTCTCCTGTAACCCTGCAATCGGAGGGGTCGGAAAAGGGCAGATTGTCAGGGAGATTGATGCACTGGGCGGAGAAATGGCCAGGGCTGCCGATGCATCGGGGATACAATTTCGTCGTCTTAACTCCTCAAAGGGACCGGCTGTGCGTTCCTCCCGCGCGCAGGTGGATAGACCCGGATATCGCTCATACATAAAAGGGGCGCTCAGGGATGAGAAAAACCTCACCCTGGGAGAGGGTGAGGCAGCCGGATTGTTGTTTGAAGGCGGTGAGATTTCAGGTATCAAAACTGCCTCAGGGGAAAAACTTTCTGCAAAGGCAGTTGTACTTGCCCCGGGGACCTTTCTGAATGGGTTAATCCACATAGGGCTCAAAAATTTCCCCGGGGGGAGAATAGGCGAAAAGGCCGCGGTTGAGCTCTCTTTGTCCCTGGGGGAGCTCGGTTTTCGGCAGCTGCGCTTTAAAACGGGAACCTGTGCCCGTCTCAGCAGAGAGACAGTTGATTTATCAAAACTCCAGATCCAGGAAGGGGATAAAGTTCCCGCGCCTTTCTCCTTTTCTACAGCGCATCTGCCCTGCAGACAGATCCCCTGCTACATCACCTACACGAATGAAAGGACGCATAAGATTATTCGCTCGGCTCTTTTGGAATCGCCTCTCTTTACCGGGATTATCAGAGGAACAGGCGTCCGGTATTGCCCTTCCATCGAAGACAAGATAGTCAAATTTGCCGACAAGAAGAGGCATCAGGTCTTCCTGGAGCCTGAAGGGCTGGACATCCCCCAGTTTTATCCTAACGGGCTCTCCACAAGCCTGCCGGAAAATATTCAGGAGGATTTCTTGCACTCTATCGAAGGGCTGGAGAATGTAAAAATTACCCGTTTCGGTTATGGCATAGAGCATACCATAGTTGAGCCAACACAGCTCTGCCCTACCCTGGAGACAAAGCTTGTCACAAACTTATATCTTGCAGGCCAGATAAACGGCACAACGGGATATGAAGAGGCAGCCGCACAGGGCCTGATTGCAGGAATCAACGCAGGCTTAAGAATTAAAGGTATGCCCCCTTTTATCCTGGATCGCTCAACAAGCTACATCGGCGTCTTGATCGATGACCTTGTTACCAAAGGAACGGATGAGCCGTA
>CBDUUU010000178.1:0-2184 GCA_965370485.1 uncultured bacterium | reverse complement strand
GGGAACCCACCAATCAGGTCCAAAAAAGATTTAACAGAGGAGAAATTTCTTCTTACCCTTCTTCTCTTTGGGCAGCCTGAGCTGAGGCAGAGGATAGGGAACATAAAACAGCTGGAGCAGAGAATGGCGATGAAATGCCATCTTGATAGGTTGACTGAGGAGGAGGCAGATAAATACATAGCGCACAGGTTGAAGGTGGCAGGGAGGGAAAAGACCGTCTTTGAGCCATCCGGGATCCATTTTATCTACGAGCATTCCGGCGGCATACCCAGAAGGATAAACCACGTATGCGATTTATCTCTACTGAGTGGTTTCGGGAAAAAAGTGGATAAGATAGATAATGCCCTTATCGAACAGGTAGTAAAGGATTTTGGGATATAAAATGCAAATATCTCAGAAAGCGCTCGTCGTATTTACCAGACAGCTTTCTACGATGATTCACAGCGGTATACCGATGGTAACTGCCTTTACCGCATTGATAGAAGCGACGGAGGATAAAAATTTCAAAGAGGTTCTTGCGAAGATAAGGGGGGAGATTCAAGAGGGCATTTCCCTCTCCGATGCATTCGCCAAGCACCCCGGGGTTTTTTCGAAACTTTATGTGAGCACGGTTGCTGCAGGAGAGACCGGCGGGGTTCTCGACGTGATCCTGAGAAGGCTTGCCGAGCTGCTTGAACACGAGGCAGAGGTTCAGGCAAATGTTAAGTCAGCGCTGCGCTATCCCATTACGGTTGTCATAGCCATTATATCCGCCTTCTTCGTTTTAACGACACTTGTCGTTCCGAGGTTTGCAAATATATTCCAGGCATCAGGTGTGGCACTGCCCCTGCCGACCCGCATTCTCATCCTGATAGATATGGCAATCAGAGGCTACTGGTTTATTGTTGTTCCGTCGATTGCGGCGGGTATCTTTGCGGTGAAAATGTATTTAGTGACGCAGAGGGGCCAGCGCCAGCTGGATTATATAAAACTAAAGATGCCCGTCTTCGGGCAGCTTTTCATAAAGATGATCTCTTCAAGGTTTGCCCAGATGCTGATGACGCTTGACAAGGCAGGCCTGCCAATATTGAGAAGTCTTGATGTAATCTCCCTGACGCTCGGCAACTCTGTCTTTGCGGGCGAAATAGAGACACTCAGGAAATCTGTAATGGAAGGGAAGGGAATCGGAGAGCCGCTCCTGCAGAGCAAATTTTTCCCCAAGCTTGTTGCTCATATGATAATGATAGGTGAAAAATCCGGCTCAATGGATGACATGCTTGCCTCCATACAACAGCATTATGATAGAGAGGTTAATAGCACCATTAAAAATCTCACTGCCCTGATTGAACCTCTGCTCACAGTTGGTCTTGGGCTCGTTGTGCTCTTTCTTGCGCTCGGCATCTATCTGCCGATGTGGGACCTTATGGAGGCAGTAAAAGGGAAATAAAAAGGGGACAGGCTACTTTTTTAGTTTGCTGAGTGGCCTGTCCGGGTTAAAAAAGTAGCCTGTCCCCTTTTTGACATATCTTACTAAAGTGTGTTATAATCGGCAGTAAGGAGGTGAAGAGATGTCCAATAAAGGTTTTACGTTGATTGAGCTGGTTATGGTAATTGTCATCCTCGGTATTCTGGCGGCAGTGGCAATTCCGAAATATATTGCCCTGCAGGATGATGCAAAGGAAGCGGCTGAGGAAGGTATGGTAGGTGGTGTGCGAGGGGGAATCTCCATCTGGCATGCGAGTGCGCTCATTAATAGTGCGGCAACTGAATGGCCGTTAGTGTTGGGTTCTGGTGGTGATGGCTCTGCCGGCAAGACTAATGCCTTCTTCGGGTCTGTTCTTAGTTGCCCGGTTACCAGTGATGACTGGAGCAAGGCTGGCCTCGTATACACAGGACCAGATAGCGGCACCTACACTTATACCCCAGCCGACGGTTCATTCGAGTAATTGCTGAGCTATCTTTACAAAAGGGAGAGGCACCCGCCTCTCCCTTTTTTCTTTGACAACCAGGGGAAAACATAGTAAATTACAAAGTATGATAGCCTTTGTACTCGTGCCGATTTTGTTGTTTTCGATAATCGTCCATGAATGTGCCCATGGATGGATGGCAGAGAGGTGCGGGGACCCCACTGCCCGGCTTATGGGAAGGCTCACCCTCAATCCGCTTCCCCATATTGATATATTTGGCACAATCCTCCTGCCGCTT
>CBDUUU010000177.1:0-2240 GCA_965370485.1 uncultured bacterium | reverse complement strand
CCAATTGCCTCTTCCAACGTAGTGCCGGCCCCCGTGACCCCGAGCACCCTGCCGCCGTTTGTTACAATATTGTCCTTTTCTGTTGCTGTGCCGGCATGGAAGAGCCGGACACCTTTAGATGCTTCTTCCAGCCCGTTTATGGGCTTGCCCTTTTCATACTTGCCTGGGTATCCACCTGAGGCAAGCACAACGCAGACAGAATAGCCCCTCTCCCACTCGAGCCTCACATCTCTCAGATTTCCGTCGATACAGGCCTCGATGGGCGTCAAGATGTCTGTCTTGAGAAGAGGTAAAACCGCCTGTGTTTCAGGGTCCCCAAAGCGGACATTAAATTCAAGAACCTTCGGTCCTGTACCGGTAAGAATAAGCCCTGCATAGAGGACACCTGTGTATCTTTTTCCCTCTTTTGCCATTCCCCGGACCACCGGCGTAAGAACCTCGCCGGTTATTTTATCCAGGAGTTTCTCATCGATAATGGTGGCAGGGGCGTAGGCGCCCATCCCGCCGGTATTTGGGCCCTCATCTGCGTCGTATACGGCCTTGTGGTCCTGTGACGGGATAAGAGGAAGGACAGACTCCCCGTCCGTAAAGGCAAGGATGGATACCTCCTGGCCCTCAAGATACTCCTCAATTAATATTTCACTGCCTGCAGAGCCAAATATCATCTCATCCATTATAAGTTTAATGGAGTTTACGGCCTCATCACGGCTCTTGCAGATAATGACACCCTTCCCCCCTGCCAGCCCATCAGCCTTTACAACAACAGGCATCTCCTTTGATTCCATGAAAGAGATAGCCTCTTTTGCCTCACTGAATATCTCTGCCTCCCCTGTGGGAATGTTGTGTCTGCGCAGAATTTCCTTTGAGAAGACCTTGCTTGCCTCTAATCTTGCGGCCCCTTTTGAGGGGCCAAAGATTCTAAGCCCCGCCTCTGTGAACCTGTCAACAATACCTTCTGTTAGCGGTGCCTCCGGCCCGACAACAGTGAGCCCTATGGACTTATCCCCGGCCATTTTTATTAACGCGTCTATGTCGTCTGTTAGCTCCGCCGGGACACACTCAGCTATTTTCTCCATCCCTGCATTTCCGGGGCAGACATAGAGCTTATCTACCCTCTCGCTCAGGGACAGCTTCCAGGCAAGCGCGTGCTCTCTGCCGCCGCCGCCAATTATGAGAATATTCACCTCAGCCTCTCTCCTGCCTCAGCCACTTTTATATCCTCCTGCTTGCCACATCCGGGGTATTATCCCAGCTTCCCGCCGAAAAATCAAGAATTATTTTCATTGTTGCTCTGTGATGGGATATGGTATAATTACACTTAAGATGAGGAAAAAAGAGGTTGTATTTCATCTTAAAGGTCGCTGGCAAAGGGTTAGAGAAAGAGAAATAGCTGAGTTACGCAGAACTCCATTTGGGGTCCGTTTTGCCCAGACCTCTGCTCTTATGCAATTTGCCAAATCCTTGAAACGGGAAAATGGGCAAGAAAAGAATGATATCCGCAGTTATTGGAAAAGGTTAAAAAGAAGAGCCCCCGAGAGTTGAATAAAAAACCTTCCCTGGAACCTTTATATTCTGCTCTGAAGGACCTGGTAGATTGGTTTCAGAAAACTAATTGTCCTGGCGTTATCATTGGCGGCGTAGCAGTATCACTCTTAGGCAGACCGAGAACTACCCGTGATATCGATGCTCTTATCTTTCCTGATGAGAAAGAGCTGCCGGAATTTCTTGAGATGGGAAAAAAGTTCGGATTTGAAGGCAGACAAAAAGACGTCCTGACATTTGCGCGGCGAAATAGAGTTTTGCTGATGAGGCATCGACCAACTGTAACAGATGTAGACATTTCTCTTGGCGTATTGCCTTTTGAGAGCGAGAGTCTCAATCGCGCGAGGGAATTTCGAATAGCTGATATTACAATCCCGCTGCCCAGCCCGGAAGATTTGATAATTATGAAGGCGGTTGCTCATCGGCCAATAGACCTGGAAGATATTCGCTCTGTTATAGAGGCAAATCCAAATCTTGATTTCAAACGCATCGAATACTGGGTTAAAGAATTTGCCAAAGTCCTGGAGATGCCCGAGATATTTGATGATATGAACAAACTGCTTCAGAAGTTTAACTGAAGCTTATGGTATATCTCCTCGCGAGCTTACCGAGCTGCTCAATTCACTTTTTCTGACATCACTTTTCTGAAAAGTCACCATAAGAAACCACCCGCCAAAAATCGCCTATTTTAGGGCATT
>CBDUUU010000176.1:0-2284 GCA_965370485.1 uncultured bacterium | reverse complement strand
ATGAGGCTTGAGGTAGACGAGGGCTGGGATACGGCCATATTCAGCAGGGCAAAGCATAAGGCCAGGGAAGAGAGACAGAAAAGGAGGCAGGTGGAAAAGGTTCCTGCCTCGACTGCCTGTCTGTCTGCCTCTTGCTTTCAAGACATTCCTGTTATCGACGGCAGGCTTGATGAGCACTGCTGGCAGAGCGCATTCTCCGTTTATCCCTTTATCGATTCAAAGGGGGATGGGCTCGCAAAAAACCAGAGCAGGGGATATATTGGCTATTCAAAAGATAACCTTTATATAGGCATTAAATGCGAAGAGAGTTCTACCGGGGATATCAAGGCGGATGTATCTGTGCATGATGGAAGGGTCTGGACAGATGACTGCGTAGAGGTCCTTATCGACCCTGAGAACAAAGGGCATAACTTCTTTCGCCTGATTATAAATGCAATGGGGACGGGGTACGAGGCAAGGATTAGCCGCGCAGGCGGAAAAATGAATATAGAGACTGAATGGAACCCTCCCTGGAGCGCGGCGGCATTTATCGGGGATTCCTTCTGCGGGAAGGAATAGTCTGGACGTCAACCTCCTGAAATTTCAGGGTGCGGAGGAAACTATTGAGCCGGAAGAGGGTGCCTCTCTTCGGTGGGCGGGCAGGAAATACGCCTGGCGCCCTGTCAAGCACGAGGGGACATTTCTTAATTTTGCAAAGGCCTTCTCAGGATGGGAACGCACCCTCGCCTACGCCGCCTGCCGCATTTACAGCAGCAAAGAAAGAAATGCACTGGTCAGGCTTGGATGCAGCGACCCCTACAAACTATGGATTAATCATACACTTACCGGGGAGAGACGGACAAAACAGGAAGCAAGACCCGGCCAAACCGAATACGAGACCCATCTGCGCCGCGGCGACAATCTCCTGCTTATCAAGGTAGACCACAATCTCGGCGAATCACTGCTGTATCTGCGGCTGACTGCCCTTTCCGGATATCCTCTATAAACTTTCCTTGAGAATCTGAGCCTCGTTCTTCAGTGCCTCGCTTCTGCTCTCGGCTAATATCTTCTCAACAATTTTGACTATCCCGTCTGCACTCATATTCTTATCGATGGCAGTGGTTGCATTATCGTGTATTACCTTCCACATTTCCAGGGATGTTCTCAGGTCCCCTGTCTTTGCTGTCGTTCTTGCAAGAAACCTGTTAACGTAGTCAGGGCAGCCTGCTGATTTCATCGCCACTTTGAGATATCTGCAGGTAGTTCTATCATCCTTCAGACCCTTGTAAGAAATTACCCCAGCATAAAACGGAAGTTTCCAGCTGCAGTTAGGGTTATTCCTAATCCCTTTTTCCAGCAAGGAGATGGCAAGTTCGGGAGCCTGTATGCCAAGGGCAAGCCCACCGTGTTGGTAGGCAGCGATAAACCCGGGTCTGAGGTCCGTCAATCTGTCAAACATAGAGCCTATCAGGGCAAAGTCCTCCCTATCCATACCCCCCGACTGCAGTGATAGTGTCCCGAGGGTTTGGGTTGTCCTTATCCAGTATATGTCTCCGAGGAGATTCTCGAAGTCAAACGCCGGAGGTCTGATGACTATTCTGTCAATTCCTGCACACTTCTTGGAAAACAAGACCCCGCTGGAGATAGGGATGAGGATAAGAAACAGACAAACTACCAACAGTATTTTCTTCTTTCTCTCCATAATCTTTACCCCCTTAGGTTAATGCCGTTTCCTTCTTCCCGAAGATAAGCATTGAGACAATCAAAACTATCATGCTATACAGAAGCCCGTAGAGGAAAATTCCTCCCATCAAAGACCCCGGTACGGTAAGACCCCTCACTGCCTCATTTTTCAGGTCAAAGTGGCTCAGGTTAGGAAGAATGTAATAGATTAGCCACATCACAGCCTTTACTAAAAAGTTGTGTGCGGTTTGCATCGCATAGGGAAGAAGCTGGGTTATATGACCCACCGCAAAAGATTACCAGCGCGAAGATAGGCCCCGCCACCCCCTTAAACAATATACAAAATAGCACTGTTAGCGCCGCAACAACTGCGAACTCAAAACACATCGGCAGGATTGCCTTGGACAATCCAAAGTTGAACATATGTGTTTTAATCAGTATTATAAGGAGAAGCCCCGCCGACATCAGAGCAACATTGTAGAAAACTACCAGCAGCGAGCCAAGGTACTTTCCAAGGAGAAATTCCTCTTTGCTCACCGGTTTTGTGAGAAGAACCTGTATTGCCTTGGTGTCCATCTCCCGCGTTATGGTGCTGCCCACAACGAAGACGGCAATAAGCACT
>CBDUUU010000175.1:0-2296 GCA_965370485.1 uncultured bacterium | reverse complement strand
CCGGCCTTTTCGATATTCCTTCTCTGGTCAAATATCTCCTTTTTCCACTGAGGAAGAAAAAATCTTCTAATCCCGGCAAGGAGTTCCCTGTCCCATTCTTCCTCGATAGTTTTCCCGGATTTGTTTATAATCCTCCCGGGTCCCCGGTTCTGACCCTTCCTCAAGAAGATATCGACGCGGCAGAGCAGAACGGATAAAACTATCAAAAGAGAAAACAGTAAAAAATTGCCTCTTTTTCGCATACCCATACCTGTTCTAATATTACCACAATCTTCCCCAGAGACAAGTGAAATTTTTTTACTCGTGCGCCCATTTTTTGATAACCTCAAGGAGTTTCTTCAGGTCTATGGGTTTGGAGATATAATCGTCCATCCCTGCCTCAAGGCATTTCTCGCGGTCGCCTTTCATAGCATATGCGGTCATAGCGATTATGGGTATATGTCTTTCCCTGCCTTCTGACTGGCGGATTTTCCTTGTTGTCTCAAATCCGTCCATCTCAGGCATCTGGACGTCCATCAAGATAAGATTATAGCTTGTTTTGTCCAGTGCCCCGGCCACCTTCCTGCCATTATCAACGATGTCTATTGAGTAACCGGCCTTCTTGACTGTATTTTCAACTACCTTCTGGTTGGTCGGATTGTCTTCTACCAGAAGTATGCGGGTGGAGAGCCGCTCCTCTTCTGCTGTGCTGTAGCGGGTGGCTATATCGGGTGGTTCCCCTTTCCCTTTCAGTTCCTGGTTTCTTATAGCGGTGGCAATGACAGCAGCCAGCTGAGCCTTTCTGACAGGCTTTGTGAGATAGCCGACACAGCCTATCTCTTTCAGATGTGCAGGCTCCCCCGGTATCCCTACAAGGGCAATTATTATTAGCGCGGTGCTTTTAAGCTCGGCATCTTCCTTGATGAGCCGGGCTGTTTTCTCGCCGTCCATCTCAGGTGCCCGCATACCAAGTATTGCCAGCCGGAACGGCTTACCTGATTTGTAAGCACTTCTCAGAATTTGAAGCGCCTCCGGCCCATCTTTTGCGGTTCTAACAGAATAGCCGAGTGAGTGGACCATCTCAGCAAGGTTGCCGCGCTCTGTGTTGTTGCTGTCAACTATTAGAATAGGTATTGCCTTTAGAGTTACCGGTTTCAGGAGAGTTGAGGGAGACTGCTTCTGAAACTTAATCTCAAACCAGAATCGGCTTCCTCCCTGCGGCGATTTTTCAACCCCAATCCTGCCCCCCATCATCTTGACCAGCCGTTTGCAGATGGATAGCCCCAGCCCCGTCCCGCTATATCTGCGCCTGACGGAGCCGTCAACCTGTATGAAGGGTTCGAATATTCTCCCAAGTTTGGTCTCAGGAATGCCAATGCCGGTATCCGTAATAGAGAACAGGACTGTTGCGGTGTGCTCAGTCTCTTCTTTAGGTCCGACATTAATATTTACCCCACCCCTCTCGGTGAACTTGATCGCGTTATCCCCGAGATTCGTCAGGACCTGGCGCAGTCTCCCGGGGTCCCCGCGTAAGAGTGAAGGGAGCTCGCAGTCAATCTCGTATTGAAGGTCTAACCCCTTTTGTGAGGCGCGGACGGTTAGTATTTCGGAAACATCTTCAACCAGCATACGCAGGTTGAAGTCAATTGACTGCAGGGTAAGTTTACCTGCCTCGACCTTAGAGATGTCCAGGATATCATTGATGATGTTCAACAGGGCATTGGTACTTTCTTTGATTGTATCTAAAAAATCTATCTGTTCTTCATCTAATTCAGTGTCCAGAAGGAGGTCGGCCATACCGAGAATCCCCGTCATTGGTGTGCGAATCTCATGGCTCATATTGGCAAGAAACTCACTCTTGAGATAGTTGGCACTTTCGGCCTCCTCTTTAGCGAGTATCAGCTTGTTGTGTATGGCTTTGAGCCTTTGTGCCATCTCGTTAAAGGAAACTGCCCGGGCTCCAATCTCATCCCCTCCATTTACCTTTGCCTGCACCTCCATATCGCCGGAGGCGAGCTTCCTGGTGGCTAAGGCCAATTCTCTAATGGGGGAGGTAATCAGTTTACTTATAATCAGAATTATTAAGGTTGCCGCAACTACGACGATTGCAGAGGTGAGAATTGCCTTGTTTTTTACCTCCTGGAGCCTCTTGTTTGTCCTTACGAGCGACATCCCTACGCATACCTCTCCTATCTTTTCTATCTCCTCCCCTTTGTGGGAGGCCTGTCCGCCAGTTTTTAAGGAGGAAGATTAAGAGGAGGGGAAGTTATAAAGCTGTTCCAGAAATTGTAAATATTAACGCTGAAATGGACAAATT
>CBDUUU010000174.1:0-2300 GCA_965370485.1 uncultured bacterium | reverse complement strand
ATGCTTGATTGTGTTGGTCAATGCCTCCTGGGCTGCCCTGTATAAGACGGTTGCCGCATCGCCGCCAATTTCCCTTTCATTTATGTCCGCGCTGAACTCTATCCCGGTTCTTGTTTCTTTTGTGATATCTGAAAAATATTCCCGCAGCGCGCTTGTAAGCCCAATTACGTCCAGACTCGCCGGTCTTAAATCCACAGCGATGCCCTTTAAGTTTTCTGCTGCCTTCCTGAGTCTTTTCCTGCATTGTCTGATGCCCATAAGGGCGCCGTCTAAATTATTATCCCTAATCTCTTTCTCGGCAATACTCAAGCACGAGCCTGAGGCTACAATCATAGAGCCTATCTCGTTATGTAGATTGCCTGCCAGCCTTTTCTTCTCTTCCTCCCTGATTGATAATATCTTTCTTGAAAACTCCCTGATATTCTCTTCAGATTTCCTCAGTGCCTCCTCCGCCTTTCTGCGCTCGGTGATGTCTATGTCCGCACCTCTATACCCGGCAAATTTTCTTTTTCCGTCAAACACCGGGACCCCGCTTGTAGAGAGCCATACTACCTCACCACTCTTGTGCACATTCTTGTTTATGAATTTGCGGAAAGGCTGCCTTCTCGCAAACATTTCAAACGCAGTCTTCTTCAACTCTTCCCGTTCCTCAGGATGAAACAGGTCGTAAAAATGCCTCTTAAGTATTTCCTGAGGTTTATACCCCAAAATCTTTTCAACAACGGGGCTTGTGTAAATGTATTTTCCGTTCCTGTCAATCTCCCATATCCACTCCAGTGCATTCTTCTCGATATCCCTGAACCTTTTCTCGTTTTTCCTTAGCGCCTCCTCTGCCTTCCTATGCCTGGTGATGTCGTGCGCAAAAACCGCAATACGCGACACCTTTCCCTGCTTATCAAGGATAGGGCAGAGACTGCTGTCGAACCATCTGTCTTTGCCTCCCTTCTCCTCAAAGCGGATAGGCCTGCCTGAACGAACGACCTGCCTGGTCTTATTCCTTCTGTTCCGGGCTATCTCCGGCGGAAGGAAATCGAAGACGCACCTGTTGATGAGTTCATCTCTATTCTTATTAAATTTCTTGGCCATTGTTTCATTCAGGTCGATAACGGTTCCTTTAGTATCTATCAGGAGGGCGCCATCGGTGGTGGCATTGAGAAGTATGCGCGCTATTTTCTCCATAAGTTATTTTTCGGGCGTATCCACTGCGTGAGATGCATATACCCCGCTCATCTTCTCGAGCAGGAATGAGAAGAATTTGAAATGTGTGTTATAAATTTCTGCGTTTTCAGGTATGGGCTTTACCGGTTTATCCAATTTCAGGATTGCGTCGGCAGCCTCTGTTGTATTTCTGTATCTCTCCAGTGCTGTGTAACCCAGGATTGCTCCGCCCAGCAGAGACGGATATCTGGATTTCGCCGTCCTTATGGGGAGGTTCAAGACATCGGACAAAATCCGTACCCATAATGCTGACCTCGAGCCGCCGCCGCCTATCCTTATTTCTTTGATTGTTACTCCATTCTCCCCAAGGGTCTCCTTTATAAGCCGCAGTGCGTAGGCGGTGCCTTCCAGAGATGAGCGAATTAGATGAGGTCTGCGGTGATGTTCCCTCAGACCGAAGAGGACGCCCGAGCTGAGATTACCTATCCTTGGGTCCCTTTCCCCTGTAAGAAACGGGAGGAAGAAGAGTCCGTCCGAGCCCGGGGCAGCCTTCTGCGCCAGAGAGAACATCCGGCGATAGAGACCTCTGTCCCCGGAGTTGGGATAAAGGATATTGTCTTTCAACCATCGAAGAGGTATCCCTGCATTGTTAATAGCCCCTCCGGTAAGCCATTTCTTACCACAGAGATAAAAGGTCTGAAGCCTCATCGCCCCTTCTGCGTCAAGCAGCGGGCTTGAACAGGATGTCCTTAACATGGCGGTGGTGCCGAGGTTTATAACACCCACTCCGGGCTTGAGACCGTCCAGGCCTATTACAGCTGAACCCCCATCGTAAACGCCGGGCAGAACCGAGACATCTCCCTTTAACCCGAGCTCACCTTTAGTCTTCGGCATAATCTTACACAGGACCCTGTCGCCCGGGGACACTGCCGGGAGTTTTTTTCTGTCTATTCCGGCAATTTCTAAAACGTAATCGTCCCAGTCCATGGAGCGAATGTTGAATAACTGAGTGGCTGAGGCTGTGCTTGGCTCGGTATAGAGCTCTCCTGTAAGGCGGTAAATCAGATAGGACTTAGAGTCGAGAAAGTATCCTGCCTTCGAGAAAATCCCCGGCTTCATTTCTCTGAGCCATAGGATTTTTG
>CBDUUU010000173.1:0-2386 GCA_965370485.1 uncultured bacterium | reverse complement strand
GAGCAGTTTGGAAGGATTATCTCCCTGGTAGAGCAGGGAATCAAGGAGATTGTCGGAGAGAGGATTGTTCAGCTGGGCTCGGTTAGGTCTATGTACACAGTGGAGAAGAAAACACTTGAGGATATGAAAGATGCCTACCTTGGACATTAGACCTTGTAAGAGCTGAATGTGGCAGTAGAGGTAAGAAATCTCCAGAGAAAGATAAAGATAAGGAAGAAGGGCCTCAGAGAGGCTGCTGAGGGGACCCTTTTGTCCGAGAGAAAGGAAGGGGATATAAGCATAGCGGTTGTGAATAACAGGGCTATCAGGAAGATGAATTTGAAATTCCGTGGCGTTGACTCACCTACGGATGTGCTTGCCTTTTCAATGCAGGAAGGAAGCTTTGGCGGGCTCTCAGGGGATGTGCTGGGAGATGTTGTAATATCTGCTGAGAGGGCGCTGGAGCAGTCGGCCGTTTTCAAAGAGCCTTTTGAGAGAGAGATGGCACGCCTTTCTGTTCACGGGACACTTCATCTTCTCGGGTATAAGGACATAAAGGGTCCTGATAGAAAGAAGATGAAAAGAAGGCAGGAGAGTATTTTGAAAAGGCTTGGGGCGCTTCTTGGCGCGGCTGCTTTTGTTCTGATTTTTTCTCTTGCTGCCTCTGCGCAGCTCCAGTCTGCGAAGCAAAGCAGACTTTTACTCGGGACGGTTGTTGATGTGCAGATTTGGGGGCCGTCTCAGAAGATATCTGCCGCGCTGGAGGAGGGCTTTGCGGAGTGTGAGCGCATCGAGGCTTTGCTGAGTGTATATAGGCAAGAGAGCGAACTCTCGCAGATTAATAGGGCAGGAGGCGGGGAGGTTAAGGTAAGCGGGGAGGTGTTTAATCTCATCGAGCTTTCGGTCAGGTATGGGGATTATTCAAACGGGGCATTTGATGTAACAGTCGGTCCGCTGATGAAATTATGGGGCTTTTTTAGAAAAGAGGGGCATTTCCCGGATGAGGAAGAGCTGAAACGGGTTCGCTCCCTTGTAGATTATCGTGGTATCTGCCTCGATAAGAAAAAGAGCGCGGTAAGGCTCAGGAAAAAGGGGATGGAGCTTGACCTCGGAGGGATTGCAAAGGGATATGCGGTTGACTGCATGGTGAGGGTCCTTAAGAAAAAGGGGGCTCAAAGCGGGCTTGTAAATGCAGGGGGGGATATCTACGCCTTTGGCTCTCGGCCCGGGGGGCGCGCCTGGAGGGTGGGCATACGCCATCCAAGGGACAAGGACAGTCTGCTTGAGGCAATACAGCTGAGGGATGAGGCAGCGGCTACCTCAGGGGACTACGAAAACTTTTTTTTCATAGGCAAGAGGCGGTTTTCCCATATTATTGACCCCAGGAGCGGAAGACCTGCACAGCCGGCACTGAGTGTTACTGTTGTAGCCGGGAGCGCCACTGAGGCGGATTTTCTCTCCACTGCCCTGTTTGTTCTCGGGCAGACTAAGGGAAAGAAACTTCTTGAGAGGTTTCCGGGAAGTCGGGCAGCGTTTGTGAGAGCCAGGATGCATCTCCCTCTAACCTGGACAGGACATCCGGCACGTTGATGAATCTGGAGATTCTGGCTCCATATAGAGACAGAAAAAGCTGGTCTTTTGCCCTCGTGATTGCTACGTAGAGAAGGCGGTGCTCTTCTTCAATCTCTTCTGCGTTTCCAATTGCAAAGCCTGAGGGAAGTGTGCCCTCTGCAAGTCCAATCAAAAATACTGTCCCCCATTCCAGCCCCTTTGCCGAGTGAATTGTCGAGAGGGTAAGCGGCTTTTCTCCCCCTGGCTCCTGCGGGGTCATTGCCTCAATGCCTTTTTCTATCGGTTCGATGGACAGCTCCGCCAGGAGGGCGCCCAGGGACTTATATCTCTGCGAGAGCCGCCACAGAATCTTGAGGTCCTGGAGTCTTATGTGCCAGTTATCGAATCGAGCCTTCAGGATGGGGGTATAATAGTTAAGGATGAGTTCAAACCGGCTGCTGACACTCTTCCTGCCGGAGGCGGCCCTCAGGGCCAGCCTTAGCCTTGTTAAGTCATCCGAGTATTTGCTCTTTTCGGACTCAGCCGCTTTTTCCATTTCTTCAAGGCCTCCTCTCAGGTCAGAAAGCGGGAGAACCTTGTCTATAAGCCTCTCGGCTGTTTTGGGGCCTATTCCCTTAATAAGTGAGAGTATTCTGCTCCAGGCAAGTTCGTCTCTGTGATTGTAGATTGTTCTTAGATGTGCCAGCACATCCTTTACATGGGCGGTCTCATAGAATCGGAGCCCGCCAAATACCTGGTATGGTATGTTTCTCCTGGTTAGCTCTGCCTGGAGGGGGATTGAGATGTATGAAGAGCGGAAAAGAACCGCCTGATTTTCGAGCGGCTCACCTTCATC
>CBDUUU010000172.1:0-2422 GCA_965370485.1 uncultured bacterium | reverse complement strand
TTTGGTATCAATTATAGTTGTCGCCAGGTATCAATTATAACTGTCCTTCATCAAGGCAGAGACCGTTTGAGGAGGGATGGTTCATTTGAAGACAATTAATGTATTTCCAAACACCACCTCTAAAGAAGAGGCTATGTTTTCTTTGGAAGACCCCCGGCAGGCAGCAAACGGCGATAATATGATGACCTTCCCTGAGTTTGTCAATTTTCTCCGGGGGGGGACGTTTCATAAAACATACCCCCTTGATGATACCGGCAGGTTGATTTTACTTACACATATTTTCCGAAGACATCTAAACAGGGGCTCCGGCTGCTTTGGCGCCATCAGAGGCAGCGTCAGCGGGATGGTATCCAACCTTGGAATGCTCTTCGACCAGCTGAAGCAGTCTCTTATCTCATCAGAGACATTTCGGGACGCGGTTAGCCTGACCTCGATTGGGCAGGGGAAGGGCGATGAATTATTTCAGCTTTATAGCGACTACGAGAGACTGCTCACAGAGAATAATCTTGTAGATTTATTCGATCGCGAGAGGCAGGCGCTTGAAATTTTGTTAGACGAGAATGCTGCCCGGAAAGTTTTGAGAGGTGTGTCGGAGGTTCGCTTTGAGAATCTTTATAACCCGTCCCTTCTGCGTTTTGAAATCATAAGGGCGCTTGCTATGAGGGTTGGCGATATAAAGGTTGCCATTCCCTATAATGCCGGCAGGCAGGATGCATTTTCGTTTCTCGAAAAGACTGTAAGGCTTTTTGAGCAGTTGAATGTTGAGGAAACTCAGTACTATGAGCCAAAGGACATCTGGACAGTTGATTATGGGCAAAGGAGACCGTTTATCGATGATATTCTGAGACATATCTTCAAATCGCCGGCTGAGCTTACAGGGCTCTGCCTTGAGCCGGATGAGCAGGCCATCTCTATCACCGCCAGCCAGAGTATGCGCTGTGAGGTGGAGATGATTGGCAGAAGTGTCAAAAGGCTGTTGAGAGAGGGTGTCTCTCCGCGCAAAATAGGTGTTGTATTCCGCTCCCTTGCTGCCTACGGGAAATGCTGTGAGGATGTGTTCAAAAGGTACCAGATTCCCGCTGCATTCCGAAGAGGAAAGCCGCTTTCGGAAACGCCGCTGATGAGAATGATATTCTCAATCCTTGATACGGCAAGGGAAAATTTGAATTCAGGCAGGGTGCTCGCCCTTCTGCGCTCCGGCTACACAAATTTCCGCGATAAATTTTATAAGTGCGGATTTGGCGATGTTGAGTTAATAATATTGCATTCAGCCATTGTGGATGATGCAGGAGACGGGTGGGAGAGAAAACTTGACAGGTTTGAGGAGAGTTTGAAAAGGGGGACGGCTTATCAGATAGAGCCTGAGAAGGTTTCAGAGCTGAGGCGGCACCTTTGCCCGCTTTTGAGGAAATTACGCATTCTCCGGAAGGGTATGACCTACAAAGAGTTTTTTGCCGGGCTGCTGGAGTTGATTGATTATCTTGGCATTCCTGAGAATATCGAAGAGGGAGAGTCTGCAATTGTCGAGAGGGATATTGCCTCCCTGGAGGCAATCAATAATCTGATAGAGAGCTCGCTCCACGGCCTGGCGTTATGTGGACGGGAGCAGGAGCGGGTCTCGCTCGATGATTTTTACAATTTTTTTCTGCGTGTTGCCAGGACAAGGGAACTCTCTGCCGGGAAGTGCCCCGCCCCTGGGGTGCGGGTTATTAACCCGTATGATGTGATAGGGCTAAAATTTGATTATCTGTTTCTGGGGGGATTGGTGGAGGGGGAATTTCCTGAACCGAAATATGATAACCCTCTCCTTATTGATTCTGAAAAGAGAGAGTTTAACGAGGCATTGCAGAAATTGGCAGAAGTGAAAGGTGCATTGAGAGAGGTCTCGGCGAAGCATGCGTTTCGTGAGACGGAAGACAGGTTTATGGAAGAGCCTCTTATTTATTGCCTAGTGCTTGCCTGCGCCCGAAAGTGTCTTTATCTCAGTTATAGCGAGCTTAATGAAACAGGCTCTCTTAACCTGCCCTCAACACTTCTCAAGGCACTTCTAAGATTGATGGAGAGGAGACGGGAGGATGGCTCGAAGGAGGAACTGTGGCGGAAGGTATTTCACAAGGCATCCGCCTTCCCTCTTCCTGATTATGAAGAGGCGGGGAATTCTCTGGAGCTCCTCTCGAAGTTGACAGAAGAGATGAGGCTTACGGGGGCGGCGGGGGAGATAGAGCTGAAGGCAGGGAATATGGGGCTTGGCCGAAGATTGAATCTATGTACTGGTAATATAAAGATTGAAGAAGAAAGAGACAGATTTTCTCAGGAGCCCGACCCTGAGAAGAAAAGGGATTTGGCAGGCGCCTATACAGGTAAAATCACCGATGGGCAGATTTTGGAAGATATCAGGGATATGGCACTCGGAGATACTGAA
>CBDUUU010000171.1:0-2422 GCA_965370485.1 uncultured bacterium | reverse complement strand
AAACTCATGAAAGATAAGCGCCAGCGGGATGCCAACTCTCACCGAACCCCGCTTTTTGTCATTCCCGTATTCTCTGTCATTAAATAATTCCTCTCTCTTACTAAAACAGTCTATTTCTTTTACATTTGCTCCGTTAGAGAGAACTCCAGGCTTTCTAACGGGGTTTACATTGTACTTGTCGCACCTGCTCCCGCAGTAAAAGGGCGAGCTTCCTTCAATGGTAATCTTCTTAATCTCACAGTGATTCGAGCAGCCATTACACTCAAAGGAGTTGACACTATAGCCTGCCTCCGAGACCTTATCCCAGCCCCTGAAGTTACTTTTTTTTGCCCTCTCTTTTATCGCAACCAGCGCAACGCCGATTGCCCCTGTGACATCATTATTCGGAGGAACGGTTATGGGCTTTCCGAGAACCTCCTCAAAGGCGGCAGACACCCCCCTGTTAAACGCCACCGCCCCCTGAAAGAATATATTTTTACCGATTCGCCTCTGTCCGACGACCCTGTTTAAGTAATTGTGAACAATGGAATAAGACAACCCCGCAATAAGGTCCACCTTCTCTGAGCCGGCCTGGCGGTGGTGCAGCAGGTCAGTTTCCATAAAAACGGTACAGCGCTCCCCGAGGTTAACAGGATGTCCGGAACTGAGGGCAAGTTTTCCAAATTCCTCGTTGATGTTTATCTCTAACTTTTCCGCCTGCTCCTCAAGAAACGAGCCCGTGCCTGCCGCACAGACCTTGTTCATCTCAAAATCAATTATCGCCCCATTTTCAAGGCTTATATATTTCGAATCCTGCCCGCCTATCTCGAAGATGGTATCAACAGTAGGGTCAATCTTCACCGCAGCCTCAGCCTGTGAGGTAATCTCATTCTTTACGATGTCTGCCCCGATAAAGTCCCCAATCAGATACCTCCCGGAGCCGGTTGTCCCGGCGCCAACAATCTCTACGCGGTCCCGGAGCTCCCGGCCAACCTCCCTGACCCCTGTCCTTACTGCCTCAATAGGCCTGCTTGCTGTGCGCAGATACCGCCTGGCAAGAAGCCTGCCCTCCCCATCTATTATAACAACGTTTGTGCTGATGGAGCCGACATCGACACCAAGGTAGCCCTCAACGATCCTGCCGTCTCTATGGATGATGTTCAGCGTATCTCCCGCGGTGGCGCATGCGGTCCTGCGCACCCTCTCCCGAAGCGGCCTCAGCCCGCCTGCTTCATAACGCAGATTCTTGGCATACCCCTCAAGCGCCTCTATTCCGCTGAAATGGCTGTCCTTCTCAAAAGAGAAAAGTCCTGCCCCGATTGCCCCCATCGATGCAAAATGAGCAGGGATAATAAGCTCCCCCGGTGCAAGCCCGAGCGTCTCGGTAAAGGCGCGGATCATCCCCTTGTTTGCCGCCACCCCGCCCTGAAATGCAACGGGCCGGACAAACTCCTTTCCCTTGCCAATGTTGCTCTTAAAATTCCTCGCAAGGGCAAAACAGAGACCTCCGACGATATCATGCACAGGTGTCCCCTCCTGCTGGAGGTGTATCATATCTGTCTTTGCAAAAACGCTGCATCTTCCGGCAATGCGCGGGGGCTTCTTTGACCTCAGCGCAAACTCTCCAAACTCCTCCTCGATAGACACCCTCAGCCTCACCGCCTGCTGGTCAAGAAACGAGCCCGTGCCTGCCGCACAGATTGTATTCATCGCAAAGTCATTTATAAGCATTGCCTTTGAGGATTTATCATACTCGACGAGAATCAGCTTTGAATCCTGCCCGCCAAGGTCTATTATGGTCCGAAGCTGCGGATAAAACCTCTCCGCCGCCTTTGCCTGGGCAACAATCTCATTTACAAAATATGCGCCGATAACATCCTTCAGGGGCTCCCCCCCGGAGCCGGTAATGCCGGCACCTCCTATTTCTTCCGGAGAAACCCCGTCGAGGAGCTCTCTCAGCGACTTTATCAATGTAATAGCGGGCTGTTCCCTTATCCTTCTGTAGCTGTCCTTTAGGACCTCACCCTCCCCGCTGAGAAGCACAGCATTCACACTGACCGAGCCTATGTCAATACCGAGACGAACCTTGTTCATTTATATAGATTATAAACAACATCCCGTCTTTTGTAAACCCTGCCGAAGAAATTCGGGCTTTATCGATTTGACAAAAGAAGTGGCACGTTATACCATACAATTTATGAATAAAATGTCGAGATTTTTAACGATTTTGGCGATTACCGGGTTGTCCTCACAAATACCTGCGCTTACCTGGGAAGAATGCATCAAAGAGGCAAAGAAGAATCACCCCGATTTAATCTCAGCAGAGGAGAAATTAAATCAGGCAAAGGCCGGTAAAATAATTACGGCAGGCGGTCTTTTACCTCAGATAAGCAGTTACTTAAACGCAAAGACCTCAAAAACATCCACTGAGGATGAAACGGAC
>CBDUUU010000170.1:0-2457 GCA_965370485.1 uncultured bacterium | reverse complement strand
CGCTCCTGCAGTGTAAAGGCTATCCATCGCTTTTTCCCGGAAATCCTTGCGGATTTTCCCTCAAAAAACGTCCCAATCTCCTCTCCTGAGAGAATGCGCCCCAGAATCCCGGGTGTTCTTCCATTGGCAATAAGCACCCTCTCCCCGGAATGGGTAACAATTCTGGCGGCCTTAAGCTTGCTATCCATCCCGCCTCTGGATGTCTCCCTGCTGCTCCCCCCTGCAGAGGACTCCATCTTGGCCGAGATTTCTCCTGCGTAATGAACCAATCTTCTCTTCCCGCCCTCTGTCACATAGAGTCCATCGATGTCAGTAAGGATAATGAGGAGCGATGCGCCGACAAGATTGGCAACCAGCGCAGAAAGTATATCATTGTCGCCAAACCTGCTTCCAAAATAGAGTTCATCCACAGCCACTGTGTCATTTTCATTAATGATAGGGATTACATCCAGGCGCAAAAGCTCAAGAATTGTATTACGCACATTTAAATATTTCTCCCTGCTGCGCAGATCCCCCTGTGTCAACAGTATCTGGCCCACCCTTCGCCCCCTTCTTCTAAACGCGTCACGGTAAAAGTGCATCAGCTTACTCTGCCCCACTGCGGCGGCCGCCTGCTCTAACGGAATGGTCGATGGCCTCCTTTTGAGGTGCAGTTCCTCCATCCCCGCTCCAACCGCGCCCGAGCTGACAACAATAACCTTTATGCCTGCCTTAACAAGCCTTGATATCTGGCCGGAGAGGGAGCTGATTTGGGTCTTATCCAGCCCGCCTTCAGACGCACTGAGAACACCCGTGCCAATCTTTACAACAACGGACTTAACATTGTCAAAGGTGCGCTTCAAATAAAATACCTTAAGAAATCTTGATAAATCAAACAACTACAATTTTATGCTATAGATTGTAATGACACCACAAAAGATACCCTGAAGGGTGCGGCTGCCTCGTGGGGATAGTTGTCATTCGGGGTGAACGCTAATTTGCTTCTTCCCTCTTGCCCTTCTCTCAAAGCAGACAATCCCGCCTATCTTTGAAAACAGTGTATCGTCCCTTCCACGGCCGACATTGAGCCCGGGTAAAAATCTTGTCCCTCTTTGTCTCATAAGAATATTGCCTGCCTCAACAAGCTGGCCGCCGAAACGCTTCGCCCCCAGCCGCTTCCCACGACTGTCTCTCCCATTTCTGGAGCTTCCCTGCCCTGTTTTATGTGCCATCTATCTCTCCCTGGACTTTTATCTCTTTAATCTTAACAGTCGTCACATCCTGACGGTGGCCCACCATCCGCCGGGAATCCTTCCGCCTTCTGTAAGTGAAGGAAATGACTTTCTTGCTCTTCCCCTGTTTTGCTACCTCAGCAACAACTACCGCCCCGGGGACCTCCGGCTGGCCGATGTGCGGCTCTGCCTCCCCTGCAATCAGGCAGACTCTCTCGAACACTACCTCCTTACCTACCTCAGCGGGCAGCTTTTCAACCTTCACAATATCCCCGACTGAGACCCTGTATTGCTTCCCGCCTGTCCGAATCACTGCATACATTTTTACTCCTTGGTAAACCCCGTTAGAAAGCTCAGAGTTTTCTAACGGGGCGACTCCCCCGAACTGCTCAATTATACCCTGCCAGCCCCTGCTGGTCAACACCTCACGAAAAAAGGGATTACTTTAGACCGGACGGACCTATTCCCTAACCAAAGACTCTGTCCTGAAACCCCTGCTTATGCGAAAGAGAAGGAAGTAAAAATAAGTGCGGGTTTTGTATTTGCGGCCATTAACAATCTGGTCGCAGAGCAGATGCGCAGATGTCCCCACACTCAGCCCCAGGAGAACCATATTCCAGCCGGATAGATACGTAATAAGAATAAGCAAGCCGAGCAGCTCATACGAATGGAAGAAAAGATATAACCTTTTTAACCGGTGCTCATGGCAGGCCTCAACAAACTCATGCACCCTGAAATGTGCCCCCGCATATACAAAATAATCTACCAGATGATCTATGTCAATAAGGACCCCTCCCAGCAGGCAGGAAGCAGATGCAGGAAGTGAGCCGAGGCTCATATATATAAAGGCGCCAAGGGCTGAGGATATAGCAATGTGAGAGGCTGGTTTCATTATGCTACGGGCAGCTCAATAAGAAATTCGCTCCCGCCTTCCTCTTTTACCCCAACGCTGAGTTCTCCGCCAAAGGACCTGACCAGCTCAAGGGCCAGTTTAATATCCATGTGCTGACTGTAGTCCTTCTCTTCTATGGGGATATCTCCCCCGGTATCAGAAAGAGCGACCACAACTGTCCTTCCCTCTGTAAATGACTTAATCGTAAGTATCTTCTCAAAATCAACCTGTCCTTTACTGGACTCATTCATTATCTTTATCCTGTTTCTCATAATATTAAGAATGGCCCTTTGCATCTTTCCCTTATGAACTAAGACAGGCGGCAGATTGTCCCGGAGCTCCGTTTTCACTGTG
>CBDUUU010000169.1:0-2523 GCA_965370485.1 uncultured bacterium | reverse complement strand
ATCCACGGGCAAAGAATAATCAAAATATGTTGGGCAAAAAGTAATCAAAATATGTAGGGACAGGTCGTGACCTGTCCGATACAAAAGGTAAAATGACAAGTAAAGAGCTGCGTGATACGTTTCTCGGGTTTTTCGGGGACAGTGGGCACAAGCTTGTAGAAGCCGCTTCCCTTATCCCCGGAGATGACCCTACGCTTCTCTTTACGGGCGCGGGGATGAACCAGTTCAAACATCTCTTTATAGACAGCTCTCACTCAGATTTTAAGAGGGCGGCTACCTCCCAGCCCTGCCTGAGGGTAACCGATATAGAAAACATAGGAAAAACCGCCAGGCACCTTACCTACATCGAGATGCTCGGCAACTTCTCCTTCGGAGATTACTTCAAGGAAAAGGCCATTTCCTATGCATGGGAATTTCTCACCGAGAAGCTGAACCTCCCAAAGGAGAGACTCTGGGCTACTGTTTTTAAGGACGATGAAGAAACTGCGCAGATATGGAACAAGAAAATAGGGATTCCGCCGGAGAGGATTGTTTCCCTGGGAGAAGAGCATAATTTCTGGGATATGGGTAAGACCGGCCCCTGCGGCCCCTGCTCAGAGCTCATTATAGATATGGGCAAGGACACTGGATGCGGCAGACCGGACTGCCGGCCCGGGTGTGACTGTGACCGCTATCTTGAGCTGTGGAATCTTGTCTTTACAGAGTTCAATCGCCAGCCGGACGGAAGACTGGAGCCCTTAAAGCAAAAGAATATCGACACAGGGATGGGGCTCGAGAGAATAGCGGCAGTTTCTCAGGGAGCAGGGTCTGTCTTTGAGACGGATTTGATAAAACCCGTTGTAGAACAGGTGGGGACTTTATATTTCGATAACAATACCGCCCATATCATTGCCGACCATATAAGGGCGGCGGTCTTTTGCATCCTGGAGGGGATTTATCCCGATAACACAGGCCGCGGGTATGTCGTGCGGAGGCTTATTCGCCGCGCCGCAGAAATCGGGAATCTGGCAAAAATCGGGAATTCGCTTGAAGACAAGCCGCTTCTCCATAAATTAATCCCATCTATTAAAACAGCGGATAAGACCCGGGCCGAATTGTTAAATTCAAAGAGAGGGGAGATAGAAAGGGTCATAAAAGCTGAGGAAGAAAAATTCTTCGCTGTCTTTGAGAAACTGCCTCAACTTGAGGAGGAGATAAAAAATCTTAAAAAATCAGGAGAAGACACTCTGCCCGGTGAGCTCTACTTTAAATATTACGACACCTATGGAATCCCCAGAGAAACAATAAGAATAAGAACTATTTCCTATGGGTTGAAGGTAGATGAGGCAGGTTTTGAAAGGGCAATCTCCGCTCAACGGGGGCTTGCCCGCATGACATCGGGCTTTGACGCCCCACAGCAGTTTATCAAAGATTTTGCAGGGAAAACTCATTTTACAGGCTACAATAAACTTGAGGAGGGCAGAGCGGAGGTGCTTGCGCTCAGAAGGGATGGGGTGTCTGTAGAAAGCGCAGAGGCGCCTGCAGTACTCGAGCTTATATTAGATAAAACTCCTTTTTACGGAGAGAAGGGAGGGCAGGTTGGGGATGCGGGCGAGATACGGGCAGAAGGTTTTGATGCAAGGGTAAGAGATACAAAGTGCCGGCAGGGGAGCATTATTCACTATGTGTCTGTTGACGGAGGTCAAATCAAAAAATCCGATATGGTGGAGCTGTTTGTCAATGAGGAGAGACGCAAGGCAATATGCAGAAATCACACCGCCACCCATCTCCTGCAGTCTGCCCTGCGTAAACTTGTCAGCAAAAATATAAGCCAGGCCGGTTCCTTTGTTGGCCCTGACGGGCTTCGCTTCGACTTTAAACATTTTAACAAAATCCCGCAGGGGGACATTCGAGTAATTGAGAAAACAGTAAATGAATGGATAAGAGAAAATATACCTCTTGAAATATTAGAAGACATCCCCTTGAAAGAAGCAAGGGAAATGGGGGCAATTGCGCTGCCCGGAGAAAAATATGAAGACAGGGTAAGAGTGGTAAAGATAAGAGACATCAGTATGGAGCTTTGCGGCGGGACTCATCTAACTTCTACGGGGGAGATTGGTCTATTTATTATTACTGATGAAAGTTCCATCTCTTCCGGCACAAGAAGAATCGAGGCGCTGACAGGGGAGGGGGCATACCGGAACCTGCAGGAAACGAGAGACGCACTCTCCGGTATATCCGGCTCTCTGAAGGTGCCGCTATCCGGTATCTCCTCCCGAGTCTCCGAACTGCTTGAGAGGAACAAATCCCTCGAGAAAGAAGTGAAAGGTCTTGAAAGGAAGACCGCCACATCCAAAGAGAAGGATCTTTTATCTCAGGTGAGCAAGGTAGAAGATATAAATCTAATCTGCGCCCGCGTCGATGGGGCAGGTCAGGACACACTTCGAAGCCTAACGGACTCCCTGAAAGGCAAGATTGGCTCCGGCATAATAATCCTCGGGACTATTATCAATAAAAGGGTTGTATTGATTGGCGGTGTGACCG
>CBDUUU010000168.1:0-2555 GCA_965370485.1 uncultured bacterium | reverse complement strand
CAGAGGTTATAGCCCGCCTTGGGGGAAAACCTGTTTTTGCCGATATTGACCCGGAGACATTTAATATTGACCCTCTGGAGGTTGAGAAGAAGATAAATAAGAAAACAAGGGCGATTATTCCCGTTCATCTTTACGGACAGAGTGTAGATATGAAACCTATCTTAGAATTGGCAAGAAAGCATAAGTTAGCCGTGATTGAGGATGCGGCTCAGGCACTCGGGGCCGAGTTTCAAGACAGGCGTGTTGGCGGGCTGGGAGATGCCGGCGCTCTGAGTTTTTTCCCTACAAAGGTTCTTGGCGGCTGCGGCGATGCGGGGATGGTGGTTACTAATAATAGAGAAACAGCAGAAAGGGTGAGGGTTTTAAGGGTGCACGGCTCAGCCAGCAAGTACGATTGTGAGGTTTTTGGCTATAATAGCCGCCTTGATGGGCTTCAAGCGGCGATTTTGAGAGTGAAGCTTAAGAAGTTAGATGAGTGGCTGAATCTAAGGATTGAGAAGGCAAGGGTTTATGACAGGCTATTGGCTGATATAGACGTAACCGTTCCTGCAGCCGCCCCATTTGCCCGTCACATTTACAATTCCTATGTGATAAGGGCACGCAATAGGGACGAGCTTCGCGCCTCTCTTACATCAAAGGACATCGGCACCTTTATCTATTATCCTGCTCCTCTCCATCTGCAGGGCGCATTTAGGTATCTTGGACATAAAAAGGGAGATTTTCCCACAGCAGAGAGAGCATCGGCAGAGGTTCTGGCGATTCCCATTTTCCCGGAGCTGACAGACATCCAGCAGGAGTATACAGCAGGGGCGATGAGGGAGTTTTTATCAAGGTAGACAGGAGATTTTATTTTGGAACTGTCGATAGTAATTCCCGTTAAGGACGAGGAGAAGAACCTGGATGAGGTTTACAGGCGGCTGAGCTCTGTCCTGCCTGCCCTTAATAAGAGCTATGAGATAATATTCATCGATGACGGCTCTACTGACAGGAGCTATGAGGTCTTGAGGGAACTTTACGGGAAGGACGAGCATATATCCGTAATAAAATTTCGCGCAAATTTCGGGCAGACTGCGGCACTTTCTGCCGGTTTTCGGCAGGCAAAAGGGGATGTTGTTGTAACCCTCGACGCAGACCTGCAGAATGACCCGGGCGACATTCCTGCCTTGCTTGAGAAGATGAGTGAGGGCTGTGATGTAGTGAGCGGCTGGCGCAGGCACCGAAAGGACCCTCTTATTACGAAGAAGATTCCGTCCTTCTTTGCAAATAAGCTTATTTCGTTTATCACCGGTGTCCACCTTCACGATTATGGGTGCACGCTAAAGGCATATTCACGCGATATAATCAAAAACATTCATCTTTATGGCGAGATGCACCGTTTTATCCCTGCCCTTGCGCGATGGGTTGGCGCCTCTATTGCGGAGGTGGAGGTGAGTCATTTTCCAAGAAAACAAGGGAGGTCGAAATACGGGCTTTCACGCACGGTGAGGGTGATACTTGACCTGATCACTGTGAAGTTTCTTCTCAGCTTCTCCACCAGACCAATGCAGATTTTCGGGCTGATGGGGGGAGGCTGCGGGCTGATAGGTTTTATTATTGCGGTCTGCCTGGTTATCCAGCGGCAGGTCTTTAAGCTCCCTCTTGCAAACCGTCCGATACTGCTTCTGGCGGTTTTGTTAATCTTCACGGGTATCCAGCTTTTGAGTATAGGGCTTCTTGGAGAAATGCAGGCAAGAACCTATCACGAATCCCAGAACAAACCTGTTTATGTCATAAAGGAAGTTTTGAAAAGGGATGGATGAAAAAATCGTATGTCCTTCTTATATTTGCAGCCCTTTCCATTATTTTTACCTATCCCCTGATTTTACATCTTGATACCGCCCTGAGTGATGATGGAGACCCACTCCTTAATACGTGGATTTTAGCCTGGGGAAGCCGCTGTCTGTCAGGTTTTTCGCTCTCTCAGTTCTTTGACGCAAATGTCTTTTATCCCAATAGGCACACCCTTGCCTATTCCGAGCATCTATTTGTCAGCAGTCTGATGGCGTTTCCCTTTATCCTTGTCTCAGGAAGCCCGGTCCTTGGCTACAATATGGTTTTTTTGCTCTCTCTTGTTCTATCCGGCTTCGGGATGTATTGTCTGGTGGTGTATCTGACGGGAAACAAATACGCCGGGGTAATAGCCGGGATGGTTTATGCCTTTTGTCCGTTCAGGTTTGACCACCTTCCACATCTGCAATTACAGACAAGTCAATGGATTCCCTTTGCCTTTCTTTACCTGCATAAATTTCTTGAAAAGTCTTCTCCCAGGGATTTAGCCCTTTTTACACTTTTTTTTATTTTACAGGCGCTCTCCTGCGGCTATTATGCTGTTTTTCTCGGTGTTTCCGTGGTCTTTCTTATTATGTGGTCTTTCGCCCGGCTCAGGAAGCCTACCAGGACGGCATTGCTTTTGCTTGCCTTTGTTGTGGTCTCTGCCGCTGCAATCTACCCGTTCTATCGCCCTTATGCAGAGGTAAGCAGGGAGATGGGCTTTTACCGCTCCATCGAGGAGGCAT
>CBDUUU010000167.1:0-2569 GCA_965370485.1 uncultured bacterium | reverse complement strand
TAAAGAAATTTAAAGATATAAGGAAAATATCACAAGACATAAATGAATTATCTAAAATTACTTATTGTAAGGGCATTGCAGCAGGAACTGCATTGGCATGCAACGCTTTGAGCGAAGAGATTGAGGAAGTATTAGGAAAGAATTTTCCAAAGTTGAAAAAGGCTAGGGATAAGGCTAAGGATGTTGAGACAGAAAAGATATGGGTTGAGAAAATAGGAACGATTCTCGCTGTCTCCACGAATGTGGGGGATGTGATTGAAACGGTAGCAGACAAACTTTTTTTTCAGAAGATTAGAGTGGGTCATATAGTGGATGGAATGAATACTTTCTACGCAGATTTTAGTAATGAGCGAGTTAAAACAAGAGATGCTATCTATATTGTAAAAATGCGAATTGATGGGGCGAATCCCAAATTGATAGATGCTCAAATCAGATATTTAAGAATGATGCCCAATGTTCATATTATGTCGGATGAACTTGACAAGACCGCCGAGCAAATATTGAAGGAGAATTATCAAGCGCTTGTTAGAATTCCTTATTTTTATTGTCATTTTTGGGATACTTTTTATGAGGAACAAGTTATTAAGGCCATCCCAGGAGTTAAGAAAGCAAACAACTGCAAGAATGCTGTTAAGAGAGGATTGGAAAAAGGCTGGATTACCCGGGAGGATTTTGTTAAGGTTGGATTTTACTGTGGAGAGGATGGAAATTTACAGAAACTTTTTTGCTATGGCAATTACAAATGACTTATATTTGTAAAAGGGCTATCCACTGTTACCACGTCGCTGAGAGATAGAAAGGAGGGCAATATATGACATTTTCTCTTGGCCTTCTGTTCCGTGCACATTCAAAAGAGGAGCTCCCTGGCCCTCCCCTTGCGCAGATATATGTTAAAAACAAGACCGAGGACATGTTCATAACATCTAATTGTTTTTCATTAAAAGAAATTGAGGCAGAGATTGATCGTCTTAAAAATGAGCTTGAGAGTATTGGAAGGAAAGCAAAGCGGAAATTTGCTAACATAAAAAAACAATAACAGACAAGTGGCTGCACTTGGAAAGCAACCAGCGCCTAAACTCCCTCCCAAATCTCCACTAATACCCCACTCTCAGAGCCACAATTCTAAAGTCTAAGCAACGTCTTTCTCCCAAAACATACCAGCTTCTTCACCCGCAGAGGGGGGGGGTCACGATGTCCCTTCCCGTTCCCAGCGCGCCAGAGGAGGAAGCTTGCAAAAGTTGGTAAGAATAGGATATAATGTGGACTGTAAACAAAGACACGCGCCCGTAGCTCAGCTGGATAGAGCGTCGGACTTCGAATCCGCAGGCCGGAGGTTCGAATCCTCCCGGGCGTGCCAGATTAAGATTTTATGTGAGAGAGTTTTTCCATAGAATATAGGAGGATTGGCATTATGAAAAGAAAGGCAATGTATGTGATTGGCGGGATATTTCTGGCGCCTATCGTTGGCATTCTCATAGTTGCTCAGATTGAATTCTCTTCTCCTAAGCTGACAAACATAGCAACCTCTGCCATTAGCGAGGCCATCGGCATACCGGTTCACATTGGCTCGCTCTCGGTCAAGCTGGCAGGAAAGGTGCAGGCAAGTGATATCCATATAGGAGAAGAAGGTAAAGGGCACTTTTCTGCAGGTTCTCTTGTATGCAGGGCAAACCCTCTCAAGTTCCTTGTAAAAAGTCCCGTCCTTTATGCAGAGTTAAAAGAAGGAGAGATAAATCTCAGCGCTCGCGAAGAGGAGTGCCTGAAGGTTGACTCCATCGAGATAGACATCTCCTCAAAAGGAAGGAATGAACCTATAAAGGTGGATGTCAAGGGAGAGGCCTTTCATAAGTCTATCAACTTCTCTGCGAAAGGCCAGCTCCTGCCAGGGGACAGAAACCACATCGATCTTGACATATCCCTTGATGCCGAGCTAAAAAACATAGCCGGAATAGCCAAGTCGATGGGTATAGAAATTCCCCCTTTTACCGGGACAGGCTCAAGTAAACTCAATGTATCTCTTGCAGGCTCACCCAGCAAGTTGGAGGTTACCGCCAGCGCCGATCTCACGGAAAATGAGATTATTTTCAGGGACCTGTTCAAAAAGGAAAAGGGGCTGCCGCTAAGTCTCAAGGTCAACTCAGCATATGAGGAAGGTAAGCTCGACCTATCAGATGCTGAGCTAAAGATTGGCAGTGGGACTATTCATCTGAGCGGTGAAATTAAAGAAAACGGAGGACTTCAGCTTGATGCAAAGACGGACGACTTAGACATCCACGCCCTTGCTCAATGCATCCCGGCTGTAGGCAAACGCGAGGTCTCGGGAAAGGCCGCGTTCGACCTCGCCCTCACCAGGCAGCCGAACGCCTCCCCTGCCATCTCAGGCAGGCTCACAATAGAGGAATGGCGCCTCGACACCTTCTGCGGGCAGTCTCTGGAATGCTCCCTCAAGCCCAGGGACGGAGGCATTGAGATTGATAAGATTGAGGCTGTTATCGGAAAGGGAAAGCTGACCGGCAGGGGTGTAATCGAGCAGGATGGGAAGTTTCACTTTAATCTCAAGGGCAAAGAC
>CBDUUU010000166.1:0-2571 GCA_965370485.1 uncultured bacterium | reverse complement strand
CTGAGCGCCTCAAGGGCGGCTCTGTTAAATTCAGGGAACTCATCCAGAAAGAGAACTCCGTTGTGCGCAAGGCTGATGTCCCCCGGGTGAGGAGGATTTCCTCCTCCGATGAGCCCTGCGTTGGAGATGGAGTGATGTGGCGCTCGAAATGGCCTTGTAGCAACCAGTGCCTCCCCGGCAGGCAAAAGCCCTGAGGCGCTATAGACCTTTGTCGTCTCTACCGCCTCTTCAAAGGTCATCTCAGGAAAGATTGTTGGAAGCCGTCTGGAAAGCATGGTCTTTCCTGTTCCCGGCGGCCCTATCATCAGGGCGTTGTGTCCGCCTGCCACGGCGACCTCCAGCGCCCTTTTAACATGTTCCTGGCCCCGAACATCTTTGAAGTCTTCTTTATAGTTTGAGCTCTGCTTAAAGATTTTCTCTGCATCGAGAGAGAAGGGAAGAGGTTTACTTTTGCCGGCAAGTAGTTCCGCGGCCTCTGTAAGGGTCGCTACAGGGAAAACCTTCAGCCCGCTTACAACCGCAGATTCACAGGCGTTCTCCACAGGCAGAATTATCCCGGCCTTTTTCCTGGCTCTTGCCTCCAGCGATATTGGAAGGACTCCGTTTATCTTTCTCAGGCCTCCGTCCAGGGAAACCTCGCCGAGAAGGATGTAATTTTCTAGTCCCTTTCCAACGGGGTTTATCTGGCCTGTAGCGCAGAGGATGCCAAGTGCAATTGGAAGGTCAAAGAAGGCGCCGCCCTTTTTTATGTCTGCGGGGGCAAGGTTGATTGTAATCTTTTTAGAGGGAAACTCATATCCTGAGTTTTTTATTGCCGTCCTGATCCTATCCCTGCTCTCCTTTACTATCGTGTCAGGCAGTCCTACAATTGTTATTGCCGGCAGTCCCCTTGCTACATCTACCTCTATTTCTACAAACTGGGCATTTATCCCTATCAGTGCGGCGGAGGTAAGTTTTGCATACACTTGATTTCTCCCGGATGTGAATCTTATCATAGCGCCATAGTCCTGACAAGGTTTCTTTTTGCTTGTGGTTTTTCGTCGGTAAGATATAATCGGTGTTGGTATGCGTGTAATCGAGGCAGAAAGAATAGCCGCGGCAGTGAAGGAGCTGTGGATGGAGGCAAACTTTGAGCTGCCCTGCGATGTCTTGACCGCTCTTAAGCGTGCCCTTTCGAAAGAGAGGTCTCAGAGGGCAAAGGAAACGCTTCAGCAGATAATTGAAAATGCCGGGATTGCCGCTAAGGATAGGCTTCCAATCTGCCAGGACACCGGCTTTCCGGTTGTCTTTATAAATATTGGAGAAGAGGTACAGATTGCAGGGGGGCTTGTGCAGGCAATAGAGAAGGGAATAAGAGAAGGCTCCGGTGAAGGCTGCCTTCGCCCTTCGGTTGTAGGTGACCCGTTTGAGAGAAGCAATACCGGGGACAATACCCCTCCTGTTATTCATATCGAAGAGACAGCCGGAAACTCTATCGAACTGCTTGTTGTGCCCAGGGGGGCCGGCAGCGAAAATATGAGCAGAACCGGGATGCTAAAACCTGCAGACGGGGCATCCGGAGTTACAGAGTTTGTCCTTGAGGTGGTCAAGGAGGGCGCGGCATTTGCCTGCCCGCCGCTGGTCGTGGGGATTGGCATCGGGGGGACGCTCGAGAAAGCGGCAATCCTCGCAAAAAAGGCAGGGGTAAGAACGGTTGGTAAAGGCTCCTCCCTTCCGCATATTGCCCAACTTGAGACAGAGCTGCTCCATAGGGTTAATCTCCTCGGGATTGGCCCGGGAGGATTTGGCGGAGACATAACCGCTCTCGGTGTAAATATAGAGACATATCCCTGCCACATTGCGTCCCTTCCTGTAGCGGTGAGCCTTACCTGCCATGCCTGCCGCAGGAAAGGGGTAAAGATATGAATACAGGAGAGTCTGCCATCAGCATTACCCTCCCCCTTACTGAAGAGGTAATAGCCGGCCTGCATGCGGGCGATAGGGTATTTCTAAGCGGCACCCTGTGGACCGCAAGGGATGCCGCGCACCAAAAGATGGCAGAGTTGATTGAGGCCGGTGCAAAACTTCCATTTGACATAAGCGGGCAAATAATTTATTATACGGGCATTACCCCGGCTCGCCCCGATTTCATTGCGGGCTCGGCAGGGCCGACAACAAGTATGCGGATGGATGGCTTCACACCGGCTCTTCTTGAGCGGGGACTGACGGGAACTGTTGGAAAAGGTCCGCGGGGGGAGGCAGTTTGCCGGGCTATGCTGAAGCACAGGGCGGTTTATCTGGCTGCGCCTGCCGGCTGCGGGGCGCTTCTCGGGCGAAAGATAAAGGAGATTAGCGTGATTGCATACCCTGAGCTTGGACCTGAGGCTGTCAGACGAATTGTTGTGGAGGCGTTTCCGGCTGTGGTCATCAATGATATTTACGGCGGGGATTTTTATAGGAGGAATAATGGGCTATAAAATAAGAAGGGCATTGCTTAGCGTTTCGGATAAGTCTGGTATTGTCGAGTTTGCCAGGGGTCTTGAGGGGCTGGGGGTAGAGCTGCTTTCTACAGGAGGGACAGAGCGTCTGCTC
>CBDUUU010000165.1:0-2581 GCA_965370485.1 uncultured bacterium | reverse complement strand
CAAATGGTTGAATATAACAACCGTATTGAGCTTGTGCCGGTGCGTAAGATGTCAACCATGCGAGGGTTCCTGAAAGGAATTGATACAAAAGTTATGAGGGAGAAAGATAGAGTATGAACCTTGTGGATTCTTCGGAGAGATATGGCGAAAAGGAATTTATTGCTTTGCATCTACCGGCGGCTTTATGATGCGTTTGGGCCCCGCCATTGGTGGCCGGCAAAGACGCCATTTGAGGTAATAACGGGCGCAATCCTGACCCAGAACACTGCCTGGGTAAATGTAGAAAAGGCAATAGAAAACTTAAGGAGAAAGGGTTTATTAACGCCCGGGAAAATGCGGGCGGTAAGTGAGGGTTCTCTGGCAGGGTTGATAAAGCCTGCAGGATATTATAACCTTAAGGCGAAAAGGATAAAATGCTTCGTAAGGTTTTTGTTTTCTAAATATGGGGGGAGCCTCAGGCGGATGTTTAAGACACAGCTGCATCTGCTTCGGGAAGAATTACTGGATGTTGCGGGAATAGGCCCGGAGACGGCAGACTCAATACTTTTATATGCCGGCGGCATGCCTGTCTTTGTGGTGGATACCTATACCAGGCGGATGTTGTCCAAGCTTGGCATAATGGGGGATGAGGCAACCTATGATGAGATTCAGAGATTTTTTATGGACAATCTCCCTGCAGATGCGCAGATGTATAATGAATTCCACGCCCTGATTGTGCATCTGGGCAAGGAGGTTTGTAGAGGAACATCTCATTCTGATACCTGCCCTCTTAGGCACACCACCGTTTTTACAACAGCATGATGTAGATAAGTAAAATAACCAATATCAGCAAGAGAATCCTTTCTGACAACTCCATTCTGAAAGAGCGTGACTTAACGGCATCTCCCATTTCATCAAGAAACTCGCCAGCCTCTTTGTATCTCTCAAGCGGATTTTTGGCGAGCGCCTTTGAGATGACATGTCCTAATTTAAAAGGCAGGTTCCTTCTCACCCCCGCAATGCCCTCTGGTTTCTGATGGGCATGCATATAGACCATCCCAAGAGCGCTTTTCGAATTGAAAGGCAGTTTTCCGGTCAGGCACCGGAAGGCAACTACACCAAGTGAGTAAATATCGGCTGATGCAGTCACCTTTCTGCCAAGGGCCTGCTCCGGGGATATATAATCAGGTGTCCCGAGAATCCCCTTGCCTGCTTCTGCGCCATCGGGGGCTCCTGCGATGCCAAAGTCCGTTAATTTTATCATTCCCTCGCTCGTGATGAGGATATTGCCGGGCTTTATATCCCTGTGGATGAGCCCATCTCTATGTGCGTAGTCTAAGGCGTCTGCTACAGGAGAAAGGAGCTCAAAGACCCTTTGAGGCGGGAGTGGGGCCTCTCTGGATATAAGCTCTCTTAGGGTCTCGCCTTCAACAAGCTCCATCGAGATAAAGTGTGTATTCCCTTCCTGCCCGATGTCGTAAATCCGAACGATGTTCGGGTGGTTCAGCCCTGCGCCGTCCATTGCCTCTTTCTGAAAATACTCGAGGAAGCGGGGATTATGCGTAAGAGAGGGGGAGAGGACCTTTACGGCAACAGTCCTCTCAAGCGGGGTGTATATAGCCCTGTAAACTATACCCATTCCTCCCCTGCCAATCTCTTCTAAAACCTTATATCTGTCCGGGGGCAGGGAAGGGGCACTCACTTAATTTCTTCGATGAGCTCTATCCTTGAGGCGCTGATGGTGGTTGTTATGGTGGGGCTCAGCTTGATGGTAACCTCCTTCTCGGTCTTCCTGACAATTTCTCCTTTTAACTCCGAGCCATTCTTCAGGAGAATTATTACCGTAGGCTTCCATACCTCCCGCTCTCTGGCAAGTTTTATTTCTAAAACCGTGGTTTTTCCCACCTCTACGAGAAATGTCTGCTCCTGCGTCTTATATCCACGCTTGACAATCTGGAGCTGGTGGCTGCCCTTGGGAATTTCGTCCACAGCCAGGGGCTGTTTGGTTACGCCTGTCTCTTTTCCGTCGATGTATACCTGGGCATTGGGGGGGTCTGTGATTATGAGGACAGAGCCCGTTATTCCGACAAGTTTTACACTGACTATCCTTTTGTCCTCTCCTGCCATCAACACACTGACAACCTCTTTGTAACCTTTCTTTGCAATCCTTAGTTCGTATTTTCTCCATCTGAGGCCGCGGATGTAGAGCGGGGTCTCTCCCCTTTCTTCTCCATCCAGAAATACAGAAGCCCCGGCCGGGGTAGAATATACCTGCAGAGATGTTAGTTTTTCCTTGAGCTCAGTCTTGAGAATCTGATTTTCTTTCTCTTCGAGAAAGATGGTCTTGCGAAAGTTGAGGTAACCGCTTTTCGTAAGGAGCACGACATGCCGCCCGGGAGATAGCCCGCCTGCCTTCTGCGGGGTTACCCCGATGAGTTTGCCGTCTATATATAAATTGGCCTCAGGAGTTGATTCAACGGACAGCCCTGCCAGGATAGACTCAAGGCTTAGCTCCACTGTCTTAGGGCGGTCACTGTCGATTTTCAGGGTTTCCTCCTTCTCCTCAAAGTTTTTCAGGGTGAGTTTAAGCTTGTGTTCCCCG
>CBDUUU010000164.1:0-2602 GCA_965370485.1 uncultured bacterium | reverse complement strand
TGATAAGCTGGTGGAGAGCAGGGTTTTTGCTTCCGGCCATTTGAGAAGGTGTGCCAACCTCTATAATCTTTCCTTCGAACAGCATTGCCACCCGGTCGGCTATCTTTGAGACTGCCTCTATATCATGGCTTACGACAACAGAGGTTACATTGAGCTCGTGCTCGAGTTTTGAGATGAGGTCCATTATGGAGTGTGCCATCACAGGGTCCAGCCCGCTCGTGAGTTCGTCGTAAAGTATAATCCTGGGTTCGTTCACTATTGCCCTTGCAAGCCCGACTCTCTTTTTCATACCTCCGCTCAGGTTTGCAGTGGATTCATTCTCGATTCCTTCGAGATGTACCAGGGCAAGTTTTTCTGAGACAATTGCGCCTATCTCTTTTTCCGGCATGTTTGTATGTTCTCTCAGAGGCAGGGCGATATTTTCGCCTACGGACAAGGAATTAAGGAGGGCGCCTGATTGAAAAAGCATCCCGAACTGAGTCCTTATCTTCATAAGTTCGCTTGTGCTTGCCCCTGTTATGGACCATGAGTTAATTGTTATATCGCCTGAATCCGGTTTTAAAAGCCCGATAATAAGTTTGAGAAGCACGCTTTTGCCGCAGCCGCTTCCCCCGATGACCGCCATTGTCTCTCCGTCCTTTATCTCGAGGCTCACGCCCCTTAGAACAGAGTTGTCTTCGAATGCCTTGTGAATGTCATTTATCTTTATCAATAGAACATCCTCGTGAGAAAATAATCAAAGACCAGAATAAATAAAAAGGAAAATACTACCGCTCTTGTTGTGGCCTTTCCCACCCCCTCCGCTCCGCCTGAGGCATTTAGCCCCTGGAAGCAGGAGATTGCCCCTATTGTGAGGGCAAAGACAATAGACTTTACCAGTCCCTGAAGGATGTCCCTGTATTCGAGAAATTCCACCCCTCTCTGGAAGAAGAGCGGATAAGGGACGTTGACGATGTTATTGGCAATTATCGCCCCGCCAAAGGTGCCGATGAAAACAGAAAATACAAAAAGAACAGGCAGTGTCATTGTTATGGCAAAAAGCCTTGGCATCACGAGGAAACGGACCGGGTTTATTGACATTGTCTCCAGCGCATCGACCTCCTCGGAGACCTTCATTGTCCCTAATTCCGCCGACATCTTTGCCCCGACCCTGCCCGCAACAATAATTGCCGTTGCAACGGGTGCGAGCTCCCTGCACATAGATACTGCCACGAGTCCCCCGAGCATGTCTTCGAGATGAAACCTTAAAAGCTCAAGTCCGGACTGAAGTGAGGCGATCATCCCGTAAAACATAGACACAAGCCCGACTACCAGAAGGCTTCCAACCCCGCAGGCATTCATCTGCTCGGTGATTTTCGAGCGGCTCCGGATGAATGATTTTGCCTGGCAGATTCCGCCGGCAAGGAGGCAGATTGTGCCGCCTGCTTCCTCAAGTCCTCTTATGATTTTCCTGCCGGTTTTCTCGAGAAGACCACTGACCTTCAGGTTTTTCATTTCTTTTTTTCCCAGGAGTGCGAGAGTATGCCGGCCGATATTATGAGCATAAGGAGCGACGCAAAAACCGGCAGATAAACCGGCGCTATCCACGGGGAGGGAATAAGAAACAGACAATCGATGGTTCTCAGGGACGGAGGCCACTTAATAAGAATATATAAAAAAACATAATAAAAGATGTCCCATAGCCCGAATGTCCACAGAAAAAAGGAAAATCTCTCGGCAAAATTTCTTCCGGAGAGGATAGCAAAGGTGAGAAGCATTATGATGGTGCTTACCTCCCGCGCCCACTCTGTGGCAAGGATTGTGTGTGGAATCATATCAAGGATTGTGTGCGGACTTATATTATAGGCCGGTGTTATTTGCTGAGGGGAGATGGTCGCTCTGAGATAGACCACCACAGATGCCTCTAAATAACCCATTGCAACGGCAAAGAGTGTGACGAGCAGTAACCTGCCCCAGTTTTTCTTCACGCCCCTATTGTATCAAAAGGGACGAGAGGTATCAATGAAAATTTAAGAGCGCTTTACCAATCCCCATAAATCGTGTATCATATGGCAAATGGCTGAGAATTCTCTGAAGATTGTGATTGATGCCCAGGCCCTTCTTGAGCCTCTTGCCGGGATAGGCCATTACACCAGCTCTCTTATAAAGGCCCTTGCCTCGATTGACGGCAAGAATGAGTATTATCTTTACTATGGGGCGGCGCTTCGCATTCGGAAAGAAAAGCTCCCTGATTTTGGAAATCCGCGTTTCCACAATAAGTTTATAAGAGTTCCGGGCAAAATCTTCCGCCCATTTGCCGAAAGAATGCACATTATCCCCATTGGGGCATTTTTCTCGGGGTATGACCTTTTTCACGGCACGAATTATTATGCCCCGTCCATTAAGATTCCGAGAGTCGTGAATATCTATGATATGTCATATCGGCTCCTTCCTGATTGTTTTACGGAAAGGCGCCTTCGGGATATAAACAGAAAGGTTACTGCCTCGGCATATGACTGCGACCTTATAATTACGGGCTCTCTCAGCGCGAAGCGGGACATAATAAGATTCCTGGGTCTGCCGTCTAAGAAGATAGTGGTGATCCCCAATGGGGTGGATGAGA
>CBDUUU010000163.1:0-2603 GCA_965370485.1 uncultured bacterium | reverse complement strand
ACCCTGAAGGGTGCGGCTACCTCTTGATACGGTGTTCACTGAGCATTTACCTTCCAACTTGGGCATTACTGTTTTTTTGCCAGGTCAAACACTGCAAAGATAGACAGAAAATTCAATGCGCCGGCAATACCCGTATAGGCGCTTCCAACCTCCGAGAAGGGCGCAAGGACATCAGGATATCGCCATGGGCATATAAGCCCGACGAGCCACGGCAAGCCTGCCCCAATCCGCATAACGAATGAAACGCAGGAGATAACATCCCTGCTCATTATCAGAACGCCTCCACGGAGAAAAATCCCCATTCCATAGAGCGCCGCGAGTGCCGCAAATAGAGTGACCGCCGCAGTCCTCTTTCCAAGATACCAATACCCTCCTCCCGGAACGAGCCAGGCAAGAAGGCAGGCACGCAAATTCTTTCGCAAATATTTACCCTTCATTAACTCGCCCTAATCGCGGACATAAAAACCTCCTGGGGAATCGATACCTTCCCCACCTCCTTCATCCTCTTCTTTCCCTTTTTTTGCTTCTCAAGAAGCTTACGTTTTCTCGTAACATCGCCGCCATATAATTTGGCGGTAACATCCTTCCTATATGCCTTCTTTGTCTCCCGCGCAACAACATTTCCCCCAACAGCAGCCTGAATCACCACTGCAAACATCTGGGAGGTAAGGGCATCCTTAATTGCCAAGGCCAATTTTCTCCCCCGCCCCTGCGCATCCGCCGCAGGAACCACAACAGACAGGCACTTCAGCCTTTCTCCGTTTATCAGAATATCAAGCCTTACAAGAGCAGAGGGGCGCAGCCCCATATATTCATAATCCATTGAGGCATATCCGCCGCTAACTGACTTCAACTTATCATAAAAATCAGCCATTATCTCGCTAAAAGGCATCTCGTAAGAAAGCGTGATATGCCCCCCGTCGAGATACTCTGTTTTTTTATAGACTGCGCGCCTGGAAAGCGCCAGTTTCATTATAGCGCCAAGAAACTCAATGGGGGTGACAATCAAAAGCGAAATATAAGGCTCTTCAACAACACTTGTATCTTTAGTATCGGGAAACCGTGCCATATTATCCACCTCGAGCACCTCTCCCTTTTTTGTCGTTATTCTGTAAGTTGTGCTTGGGGCTGTGGTAATTACCTCCATGCCATACTCCCGCTCAAGTCTCTCCTGAACAATCTCCATATGTAAAAGCCCCAGAAACCCGCACCGAAATCCCAGCCCGAGGGATGAAGAATCCTCCCTTTCATACATAAATGAGGCATCATTCAACTGCAGTTTCTTCATAGCATGCTCGAGCTGGTCAAAATCATCATTATTGACAGGATGGAAGCCCGAGAACACCATTGGCTTGATGCCTCTGGAGCCCGGCAGGGCAGATGCCGCAGGCCGCTCAACATTGATAATGGTATCCCCAATAGAAACCTCACCGATATTTTTTATATTGCAAAATAAATAGCCAACCATCCCGGGGGTGAGTTTGTCTACCTCCTGCAGGAGGGGCCTGAACACCCCGACCCCGGAAACCACAAAAACTTTATCCCCGCCCATAAACCTGATTTTCATCCCTTGCTCAATAAAACCTTCCACCACCCGCACAAAGACAATTACACCTTTATATACATCATAGGCAGAGTCAAAAACAAATGCCCTGAGAGGCGCATCGACAGAGCCTCCCGGGGCAGGGACCTTAGCGATGACTGCCTCAAGAACCATTGGCACATTCTCACCTGTCCGCGCGCTCACAAAGATAAAATCGTCCAGCTCTACATCCATAATGCCCATCAGCTGGCTGGCGGTCTCCTCAGGTCTGGCATCGGAAAGGTCAATCTTATTGATGACAGGGATTATGACAAGTCCGGACTCCTCAGCTATGCGTTTATTTGCCACTGTCTGAGCCTGGACACCCTTGGATGCATCCACCAGGAGAATGGCCCCATCACAGGCAGAGAGACTCCGCGAAACCTCTCCTGCAAAATCAACGTGCCCGGGGGTATCGATAAGATTAAGAGAATATTGTCTCCCGCCTGTCTTGTAAGACAGCTGGACACTTCGTGCCTTAATCGTAATCCCCTTTTCCCTCTCAATCTCCATATCATCTAAGACCTGCTCCCTCATCTGCCTGGGGGAAAGCGCCCCTGTAAGCTCTAAAAACCTGTCGGCAAGTGTGGACTTACCATGGTCGATATGCGCAATTATCGAAAAATTCCTGATATTCTCCTGCGTCAATTCCCTAACTCCATCCTCGCAAAGACCCCTGCGCCGATAATCCCCGCAGCATCTCCGAGCCTGGCAAGGACAATTTTCACTCCGCGCCTGCCGGTCTCCAGGCTATAGGTCTTCACAGCCTCATCGACTACCTCCAGAATAATCTTCCCCGCCTGAGACATACCTCCCCCGATAATAACAACCTCCGGGTTGAAAAGATTTATCAAATTACCGATACCTGCCCCCAGATACCTGCCTGCCTCTCTAACCACCTTGAGTGCCGGCTCATCCCCCTTCCTTGCCGCATCAAAAATACCTTCTGCTGTAATATTCCCCGGCCTTCCATCGGCAAGGGCCAAAATTAGACTTTCGGGATTCACCTTGACTGCCTCCT
>CBDUUU010000162.1:0-2626 GCA_965370485.1 uncultured bacterium | reverse complement strand
ATGTAGACCTTATACATAAGGGGGGTTAGATTATGGGAAAAACAACGGTGGTACTTGAAGAGAATCTCTTAAAAAGGGCGGTTCAGGCAGTTGGCGCAAAAAGTAAAAGGGAGGCAATTGAGAAGGGATTAAAGGAGCTGATACGGAGGAAGAATATCAATCACTTGTGCGAAGAGTTAGGTACATTTCGTCTGGAGATTAGTTTAAGTGATTTAGAAAGGATGAGGAAAGGGAAATAAGATGGTTTTGATAGATACCTCTGTGTGGATATTGGCTCTTAAGAAGGGTGCTGTAAAAGAAGGGGTGAGAGAGAGGGTGGAGGTGCTTTTACGGGAAGATCAGGCAGCTACTTTTGGGATGATTAAACTTGAGCTTTTGGGGGGAGTAAAAGATAGAGGTGAGTTTTCCCGGCTAAAAGGCTATCTGGACTCTATTTTTGAAATTGCGGCTGACTATGGTTTGTGGGAAAAGGCAAGTGAGGTGGCGTTTTTATTGAGGAGAAAGGGAATAACTGTGCCATCTACAGATATTCTCATTGCTTCTGCAGCTTTATATTCAGGAATGAGCCTTTTTCATGTAGATATGCATTTTGGTCTTATAGCAAAGCACACCGACCTGAAGGTTGAAAGCCCTCCCGGATGAGATGCTGAAACAAGTTCAGCATGACAGAAGGGAGAGTCCAGCATGACAGAGAAGTATGACAGGGGGCAATGGTATGGGCGGTGAACTGTGAACTGTGAACAGGGGGCACTATAGGATGTGTGGGATTTGCGGGATAGTCTCGGAGAAGAAGAGAGTAACCGAGGGGCAGTTAAAGAAAATGTTGAATGTCCTTCGCCATCGCGGGCCCGATGAAGAGGGGGTATATCGCAGGGGCCCCGGGAAGGGCACAGGGGGAGCGAGCGCGGGGCTCGGGATAAGGCGGCTTGCTGTCATTGACCTAAAAACGGGGCGGCAGCCCATACATAATGAAAATAGCTCTATCTGGTTGGTGTGTAACGGGGAGATTTATAATTTTCGCGACCTGAGAGAGGTTCTTATAAAAAAGGGGCACAGTTTTTATACAAAGACAGATGTTGAGGTCATTGTTCATTTATACGAAGAATATGGCATCGATTGCCTGAAGTACCTGCGGGGGATGTTTGCATTTGGTCTGTGGGACGAAAAGAATGCCAGGTTATTTCTTGCCAGAGACAGGGTTGGGCAGAAACCTCTGTGTTATTTAGAACGCGAGGGAGAGCTTATCTTCGCCTCTGAAATAAAGGCCATTCTCGAGATGCCTTTTAAGAGAAAGATAAATCATCATGCGATGCATCATTACCTGAGCTTTCAGTATGTCCCCGCCCCCTTAACCATGTTTGAGGGAATCCTGAAGCTTCCTCCTGCTCATTACATAATCCGGGAGAAGGGTAAGACCTTGATCGAGCGTTACTGGGAGCTGGATTATACAGAGAGAGTGTGGTTGGGGGAAAAACAGTTAGAGAGGCGGGTTTTCGAATTGTTGGAAGAGGCGGTTAAATTAAGGCTTGTTAGCGATGTCCCGCTCGGGGCATTTTTGAGCGGCGGCATTGATTCAGCGGCTGTCGTTGGCTTAATGAGCAGGCTAACCTCTCAGCCGGTAAAGACCTTCTCGATAGGTTTTGAGGAAAAGGAGTATAATGAGCTTGAATATGCAAGGGAGGTTGCCCGATATTTTAAGACAGAACATCATGAGTATATTGTAAAGCCTGATGCACTAAAAATTCTCCCGAAGCTCATCCGGCACTATGGTGAGCCCTATGCTGATTCCTCTGCCATTCCCAGTTTTTATGTGTCTAGGTTAGCCAGAAAGAGTGTAACTGTTGCCCTTAATGGTGATGGGGGAGATGAAAGCTTTGCGGGGTATCCCCGCCACAGAGCGGCAAGGTTAGCCGGCTACTTTGACAGGCTGCCAACCTCTCTTAGAAAAGGAATAACCCTGCTGGAGAAATTACCGGCCCGGCCGGAACAGAAGGCGTCCACTTTTCGGCTGAAGCGCCTCTTGAGGCATATTAACCTTCCTGCGCACGAGCGCTATCTTCACTGGGGCTTTGCGTTCGATGCCGGGGGAAAGGAGAAACTCTATTCTGATGATTTCAAAAAGGAGGCGCGTTTTTCAGATTCTGCTGGACTTCTCCCGGCAGGGGACTATGATGATTATTTAAAAAATGCACTTTTTGCCGATGTTACGAATTATCTTCCCAATGACCTGCTGGTAAAGATGGATATTGCCACGATGGCATATGGGCTGGAGGCACGCTCTCCTTTTCTTGACCATAAGTTAATGGAGTTTGCTGCCGCAATTCCGTCGGGGTTTAAGCTGAGAGGGTTCCTCGGCAAGTATATCCTGAGAAAGGCCCTGAGCGGGTTTGTGCCGGAGAAGATACTACGCCGGCCAAAGATGGGTTTTGGCGTCCCTGTTGGCAGGTGGCTGAGGGGTGAATTAAGGGAGTATGCATATAAGACCATCCTTGATGAGGGTGTTACCCATAATTATTTTAACAGAGACTACCTGAGATTTCTTCTTGATGAGCACTGCGGGGGAAGAGCGGACTTTAGCCATCAATTGTGGACACTGCTTATCTTTCAGCTGTGGTACGGGATGTAT
>CBDUUU010000161.1:0-2626 GCA_965370485.1 uncultured bacterium | reverse complement strand
CCCTGGCTATTTTATCCGCTGTGAGAAACCCTATCCCATCAACATCATCAACAAGCCTGTATGGATTTTGCCTTATGAGCCTGATAGTCTCGTCTCCATAACGCTAATATATCCTGGAAGAGTAAGAGGTGCCTATGCCGGCATGGCCGAGAAATATTATAACCTCTCTTAATCTTATCTCCTTGCCCCATGCCTCGACTATCCAGCCTGCTCTTCTCTTTCCTATACCCGGCACCTCGGACAACTGCCCGGGATTGTTTTCTATCACATCAAGTGTCGCAAGGCCAAACCTGTCTGTAATCTTCATAGCCATCACCGGGCCAACACCCTTTATTAAACTTGAGGCGAGATATTTTCTTATGCCGGAGATAGTTGCGGGGGCTGTTATCTGGTAGGAAGAGACCCGGAACTGCTCACCAAACTTTTTATCGCAGACCCAGCTTCCCTGCGCTGTAAGGTCCTCTCCAACCCTCAGAGAGGGGATATTGCCAACAATCGTGGCGAGCTTTTTATCTGCCTGTCTTAATCTGGCTACAGTGAAGTTGCTTTCTTCATTGGAATAGACAATGTGTTCTACAGAGCCGGAGATTTTAAGACTTTGCTCAGTTGGGTTCACTGCTCAGACTCTCTCTGAGTGCACTTCTCCTGTTGACCTCACGCAGGGCATCATTGGCAAAAAGAAACACCATAAGAGTGATAAGAAAGGTAATACCCACCTGCTGAAATCTCTCCTGGATCCTCTGGCTGAGGGGCCTCCTACTTATACACTCAATGGCAAAAAACATAATATAGCCCCCATCAAGAACAGGAATCGGAAGCAGATTCATCACCATCAGGATGATATTCACATAGCCCATAAATCCCAGGAAATCCGAAAGCCCTTTTTTCGCTTCCCTGCCTGACATCTGCGCAATCAGGATTGGCCCGCCCATGAACTTGCTGAGGCGCAGGGGATGGGAGACCATCATCCACACCATCTTGTATGTGAGGCCTACCTGCCTGGCTGTGGTGGACAATGCCCACAGGGGAGCCTTCCACCCAAAGTGATGCCGGCAATGGGACTGCGCCACAGGACTGATTCCAATCACCGCACGGCCATCCTCACTCATCATCTCATCAGTTAGCGGCCTGCATCTCATCGTGATGTGCTTCCCGCCTCTGCGTACCGAGAATGTCAGCTCCTTACCCGCGCCCCTATGAATGAGCCCGCGCAGAGAAGACCAGGTATCTACGGCCTGCCCATCTACAGAAAGGATAACATCACCTTCCTTCAGCCCTGCCAGATAGGCAGGATAGCCCAGCACCACCTCGCCAATCTCAGCGGAGGGATTCTTGGAATATTCAGGGATATTTACACCGACAATAAGCATAATAAGTGTAAGAAAATAGGCAAGTACGAGATTCATCACAGGCCCCGCGGCGACTATCTTTGAGCGGATGAGAGGTGACTTTGAGAAAAACTCCCAGGGCTCACCCTTCGTGCCCTCACCGGGCTCATCCCCTGCCATCTTCAAAAATCCGCCCAGCGGAATCAGCGAGACAACATACTCGGTGTCCCCGCGCTTGATACCAAAGAGCTTTGGCCCAAAGCCAATGGAAAATTTCTCCACTCTAACCCCATTCCTTTTCGCCGCAATAAGATGGCCCGCCTCATGAACAATAATGGCGAGTCCGAAAAGAACGACTATTGGGATAATATAAGTTAACACCATCTCCCCCCTCTACCTTACCAATTTCTCTGCCTCTTCCCTTGCCCACCTGTCAGCCTCCCAGACCTCATCAAGGGAGACCGCCGGACGGACCCTATGTTTGCCGCAAACCGACATAGAAATCTCCACAATGCGGGAAAAACCTATTCTCCCGTCCAGAAATGCATCTACAGCCACCTCATTTGCGGCATTTAAGACACAGCCATAGGTCCCCCCTGCCTCAGCCGCCTCGTATGCACACTTGAGCGCGGGAAACCTGTCCATATCCGGCTTCTCAAAAACAAGGGGAGAGGCCTGTGACAACTCAAAAGGGCTCAGGGGACTTGGCAGCCTCTCAGGATATGTCAGCGCGTTCTGGATTGGAAGCCGCATATCAGGTCTTCCCAGCACTGCAAAAATCATCCCATCATTAAACTCCACAAAGGAATGAACACTGGAGCCGGGGTGGATAAGAACCTCAATCTTTGACGGAGGTAACCCGAACAAAAAATGAGCCTCAATCACCTCAAGCCCCTTATTCATCATCGTGGCTGAATCGATGCATATCTTCTTTCCCATCTTCCAGACAGGGTGCCTGAGCGCCTCAGAGGGGGTGATGCCGTAAAGCTCACTGCGGCTTAATTTATAAAATGGTCCCCCGGAGGCCGTCAGAATAAGCCGGCGAACCTCATCTATTTTCTTACCCTCCAGACACTGAAATATGGCATTTGGCTCGCTGTCTATGGGCAGGAGCTTTCCGGAAGAAGACCTCTCCTGCTCATCCATTATGAGCCTTCCTGCCATAACAACAGGTTCCTTGCTGGCAAGGGCAACCACCTTACCTGCCCTTATGGCAGAAAGGGTTGGCATCAACCCGCTGCTTCCGACAATTGCAATAACTATTATATCGGCCTCTTCAAGGCGGGCAATCTCAACAA
>CBDUUU010000160.1:0-2637 GCA_965370485.1 uncultured bacterium | reverse complement strand
ACGCAGGGATGAACAATCTGATTCGTCCAACCCTATATGGCTCATATCATGAGATTAAACCTGTTATGTTAAGTAAAAAACCGGAAAAGAGGGTCTATGACGTCGTAGGACCTATATGTGAGTCAGGCGATTTCTTCGCAAGGGAGCGTGAGCTTCCTTCCCCCATAAGCCCGGCAGAATTCCTGGCCGTATTTACTGCAGGTGCCTATGGATTTTCTATGGCATCAAATTATAACGGACAGCCCAGACCCCCGGAGGTGCTGGTAGAAGGCAGCAAATACAGGGTCGTGCGCGAGAGGGAAGGTTATGAGGATCTCATAAGAGGGGAGCGGGGATGGTAAAATTTGCCAAGATGACTGCAGGCGGAAATGACTTTGTAGTCATTGATAACCGGGGTGGACATGTTCGCAGCAGAAAAAATCTTGCCAGGCAGTTATGTGAAAGGCGTATCTCTATCGGCGCAGACGGACTATTATTGATTGAGAAATCCTCGAAAAATGCGTTCAAGATGCGCATATTCAACCCCGATGGGAGCGAGGCAGAGATGTGCGGCAACGGGGCCAGATGCATTGCCCGATTTGCCCTGGAGAAGAAGATTGCGAGAGATGAGATGGTCTTTGAGACCTCCTCGGGAGAGGTTGAGGCACTGGTCGGAAAGAAAATGGTCAGATTGAAGATGAGTGAGCCCACAGACATCCGTCTCTCAATCAAACTAAAAATTGGCGGGAAAGAATATACAGTCCACTATGTTATTACGGGTGTCCCGCACACAGTTTTATTTGTGATGGACTTAGACAAAGCAGATGTCCACAGACTTGGCAGAAAGATACGCCGGCACAGACAGTTCCAGCCTGAGGGGACAAACGTAGACTTTGTAAAGGTTCATAACAAAAACTCTATCTCTATAAGGACCTATGAAAGGGGAGTTGAAGACGAAACCCTTTCCTGCGGAACAGGGGCAGCTGCAAGTGCAATCGTCTCAGCCCTGCTGGAAAAGACCAAATCACCGGTTATGGTACGCACCAGAGGCGGCTCAACCCTGAAAATACGGTCTGCGGGAAAAAATATCTACCTGGAGGGCGAGGCAAAACCTGTTTATGAAGGCAAAGTACGCCTCATAAATGAGGCAACTACAAATAGGGCAAGGCACACCTCATAAATGAGGCAACTACGAATAGGGCAAGGCACACCTCATAAATGTGGCAAAGTAGGAGAGAAAAATGGCTAAGATAAAAATCGACGGAGGCTGGACTGCACTGGCAACACCATTCACTGATGATGGAAAGGTTGACTGGAAGGGGCTCAAGAAAAATATAGAATTTCAGATAGCAGAAGGCATAAGCGGGATTCTTGCCGTGGGGACAACAGGGGAATCTCCCACACTCAGCTGGGAAGAGCACAATGAGGTAATAAGGCGGGTCTGCGCCATCGCAAAGGGAAAATGCCGCTCTATGGCCGGCTCAGGAAGTAACTGCACGAGTGAGGCACTGCACGCCTCGGGAGAGGCTGTCAAGGCAGGCGCAGATTCAATCCTGCTCGTCGATTGTTACTACAACGGGCCCTCCTCCCTCGAGCTCAGGGAAGAATATCACGGCGCAATAGCCAAAAACTTTCCAGAGACAACCGTAGTGCCATATATAATTCCCGGAAGAACAGGAACCGCACTTGGACCTGTGGACATGGCAATACTCTTTCAAAACCATCCAAATGTGAGTGCGGTAAAGGAAGCGACAGGCGATATCAGGCGAATGATAGAAACAAGAAAGCTTGCAGGTGAGAATTTTGACATTGTCTCAGGCGATGATGATATGACCTTCGAGATGATGGAAAATAGCCAGGTCAGGGCATCAGGAGTAATATCCGTTGTTTCAAACGTTGCCCCTGCCGCCGTAGAAAAAATGTGCAGGCACATCCTCAACGGAAATATAGAAGAAGGCATACGCCTCAGGGATGCGCTCGAGCCCCTTTTCTCTATTGTAACGGTAAAGTGTAAAAACGAAAGGGTTCTGCAAAATGGAGAAAGGCTCATTGTGGAGGACAAATTCCGCAACCCACTGGCCGTTAAGACATTGATGAACGGGCTGGGGATGCCTGCAGGCCACTGCCGAAGGCCGCTCGGGCGGATGACAGGTGCCGGCGTTGAAATTGTGAGGGCCGCCGCACAGACTGTATGGAATAAAAACCCGGAAATTTTTCGACCCATAGAAGAGGCATATAAGGTTGATATAAACGAATGTCTGAAGAATGATGCCTGCTGGAGCAAACTTCTATATTGACGATAGTGTCAAATAAAGCATGAAAGAATTATGAAAACTCCAGTAGATGTCATGCCAAATTTTAAATGTCATGCCGAACTTGTTTCGGCATCTAATTCAAGGCAGAGAGGGGAGATACTAAAACATGCTGAACTTGTTTCAGTATCAGTATGACAGGAGGGCGAGGATTTAGTATAAAAAAAGAAGGAGCAATAGAATGGAGGCAAGGATGATTAATATAGCTGTTAGCGGGGCGGCAGGGCGAATGGGACGGCTGATACTGAGGGAGGTTAGCCAGCAGGAAGATATGAATCTTGTTGGAGCCTTTGAAGAAAAGTCACACCATTTCATAGGAAAGGACGTTGGGGAGCTAATGGGCACA
>CBDUUU010000159.1:0-2651 GCA_965370485.1 uncultured bacterium | reverse complement strand
GAATACCATAGGAATTTCCTTTTTTGCGCAACCTAAAGGTTGCGGCTACCTGCTTCTCTTAACTAAGGTGGTAGCTACCTGCTTCTCCTAACAAGATCTGCGGCTACCTGCTTCCCCCAACCTGGTAGTCGCAGGCTTTAGCCTGCGTTAACTTGATTAGCCCTGAAACAAGTTCAGGCTGAAACGAGTTCAGGGTGACATTAGCGCGTGAACGGTTACAGGATGGATTATCCCTTCAATAGGGTGTTTTGTCAATATTTTATGGTATCGGACTTTATAAATGAGAAATAGCTGGGTTGAGAAACTTTTTAAAAAATCTATTTCCAAGCAGGCAAAGTTCAGGGCAATCTTGCAGTTTCTTGGTTCGCCTGCCGGGAAGAGATGTCTGGATATTGGCGGCGATAACGGGGTTATCAGCTATCATCTAAGGGCTAAGGGCGGCCGGTGGAGCAGTGCTGATTTGGGGGATGAGGCTGTGGATATGATAAAAGAGGTAGTAGGGAAGGATGTCTACAGGATTGATGAGGGTTCACTGCCCTTTCCCGATGAGACATTTGATGTGGTAGTGATTGTTGATTTTCTCGAACACATTGCGGATGATAAGGCATTTATTGTTGAGCTCGCCCGCGTAATGAAGAAGGGGGCTGCCCTGCTGGTGAATGTGCCAAATCTTAAAAGATTTTCCCTGCTCCGCATAGTGGAGAAAAAAATAGGCCCTCCTCACGGCCACCTGAGAGAAGGTTACACCATTCAGCAGCTCAGAAAGCTGCTCGGTGGCAGATTCAGAGTACTCAGGCACCGAACTTATTCGCGGTCTTTCTCAGAGTTGGTTGATGTCCTGGTCAGGCTTGCCGGCAAGGGCAGGGGAAAGGTGTCTGGTAAAAAGGGCGTGTTGACGACAGAGGAGACTACAAACAGTTTAAGTTTCAGGCTCTATTCAGCAGTCTACCCCCTTGTCTGGCTGATTTCCCGCCTGGACATCTTGCTGTTTTTTGCAGATGGCTATAGTCTGATAGTCAAGGCGGAGAAGATTTGAGTGCGTTAATAATAATTCCTACTTATAACGAGAGGGAGAATCTTAAAAGGCTGGTTGAGGATATTTTCGCCCTTGGGTTAAATGTCGGGATTTTGGTTGTAGATGATAATTCTCCGGATGGGACGGGTGAGATTGCCGATGAGTTAGCCTGCGAGCAGGTTAATGTCATCCACCGCGAGAAAAAGTTAGGATTAGGGACGGCGTATCTTGAGGGTTTCAGATATGCCATCGAGAGAGACTTTGACTATATTTTTGAGATGGATGCCGATTTTTCGCATGAGCCGGGGTATCTGCCTTCTTTCTTAGAGAAGATTAAAGGGTGCGACCTGGTATTGGGCTCAAGATATGTCAGCGGAGGGGGGGCAAAGAACTGGAGTCTGCGCAGGCAGTTATTGAGTAAAGGCGGCAATCTCTACGCAAGGCTTATATTAGGGTTGAAGATTAAGGACCTCACCGGAGGGTTTAAGTGTTTCAGGAGAGAGGTGCTCGAGGCGATTGACTTAGAAAACATCAACTCCGACGGTTATGCCTTTCAGATTGAGATGACCTATAAGGTTTCTAAGAAAGGTTACAAGATAGAAGAGCTTCCCATCTGTTTCGCCGAGCGGCGGGCAGGGAAATCCAAAATATCGCGGCAGATATTCTGGGAGGCATTGTTGATGGTCTGGAAACTTCGTTTGGGATTTTAGGGGAATCATTTTTTCCACTTAGCAAAATTATGCTGATTGCCATAGATATAGGAAATACGAGAACGCACTTCGGTGTTTTCAAAGATGCGGAGCTTGTTCATCAGAGATCTATCCCGACCGATAAAGAAAAGATAGCCCTTTTCGAGGATGCTGTTAGCAAATTAACAAATGAGTGCGGAGGGAAGATTGATGGGGCTATTATTTCCTCCGTCGTCCCTGAGTTGACCGGGCAGATCCAGAAATGGGTGAGGGAGAACTGCATGGTTAATCCTCTGCTCGTGAGTCCGGGATTGAAGAGTCCTATATCCATAGCGTATGCCTCGCCCGATGAGCTGGGGGCAGACAGGATTGCCAATGCCGCTGCCGCTTATCAGCTTTATAAGAGGGCTGTGATAATCGTTGACTTTGGCACAGCCATTACACTCTGCGCGGTCTCTAAGGATGGGGAATATATCGGGGGGATAATTGCCCCGGGGGTAGAGCTCTCGCGCAGGGCGCTTATCAGGAAGGCTTCTCTGCTGCCGGAGATGACACTCGAACCTCCAAAGCAGGTTCTGGGGCGGGATACGATATCCTGTATGCGCTCCGGCATAGTATATGGCTTTACAGACCTGGTAGACGGGCTTGTTTTGCGATTGAAAGATGCCTTCGACAAAGATGCCTTTGTGGTCGCCACAGGCGGAGACGCCTCTCTTATCGGCCCCCTCTCAAAGACTATTGATAAAATAGAGCCATTTCTTACACTAAAAGGCCTTCAGATTTTATACGAGCTGAACCAAAGGTGAAAAAAAATCTTGTTGACAGGGTTGAGGCGGGTTTGTATAATATGGGCAGTTAGGAGAATCTTCCGGGTGTCTGCGGTCGTGTTTATAGGAGGGTGAAAGATGTTAAGTTTGATTTGCGGCTTGGTTGCTATCATCCAGGGC
>CBDUUU010000158.1:0-2663 GCA_965370485.1 uncultured bacterium | reverse complement strand
CGCCCTAATTGCCCTCAAAAGCAAAGAGGTCTATTCTGCCACTTATAAATTCACGGGCGGGAGGCAATCGAAGCAAGGTCCTGCCTGGATAGGCAATATCGAAAAACTTCTTCCTGAAATTAAAGAGCCAACGGTCTTTCTCGGCAGCGGCGCACTGAGGTATAGAGAGACAATCACAAAGGGGCTGGGAGAGACTGCCTCCTTCGCACCCTTTCCTATATCACTTCCAAGGGCATCAGGCATTGCCGCCCTCGGGCTCCTTAAGCTGCAACAGGGGGAAATAACTCACCCGGATGAGCTAAACCCCATATACACCCGAAGCTGCAAATACAGGACTTATCATAAGTTATTGCAAACTGGCTGAGATTGGCTATAATGAGTGGTACGCGCCTGTAGCTCAGTTGGATAGAGCATGGGATTTCTAATCCCAGGGTCGTGGGTTCGAATCCCTCCAGGCGTGCCAGATACAGATTGTCCGTATCAGACAACTTTGCCGCTAATCATCTCTCTACTCTGCCGGAACCTCCCTTTTTGAGCAGGGCATCTACCATCTCTATTGTAGTTAGATTGCAATCGCCGGGAATGGAATGTTTAAGGCAGGATGAGGCAGCAGCGAAATCTACGGCCTCCTGGTCCGGTCTGTTATTCCTGAGGCTGTGAATCAACCCCGCCGCAAAGGCATCGCCGCTTCCCACGCGGTCTATAATATGGGTAATATCATATTTGTGCCCTGTGAACATTGTCTTTGAGACACTATCATAAAGAATGCCGCTCCATGTGTTATGAGTTGCCGAGATAGAACCGCGCAGTGTAATGGCCGCCTTTTTCAGATTCGGAAATCTTTTCGCCAGCTCAGCCGCTACAAATTTGTAATTTCCGGCTTCTACCCTGCCCCCCTCAACATCAGCCTCCGGCGCCTTAATCCCAAATACCTTCTCTGCATCCTCCTCATTGCCAACTGCAATATCCGCCAGCTCAACAAGGGGACCCATAATCTCTTCTGCGCTCTTTCCATATTTCCAGAGCTTCCTGCGAAAATTAAGGTCGCAGGAGACAGTAATCCCCGACCGTCTGGCTGCCTTTATCGCCTCCATACATACATCTGCCGCATTCCGGCTGATGGCAGGGGTAATCCCTGTCCAGTGAAACCAGTCTGCATCCTGAAATACTGCCTTCCAGTCAATGCTTCCCTGCCCTATCTCGCTTATGGCTGAGTGAGCCCTGTCATAGATAACCCGCGACGGTCTTTGCGCAGCGCCTGCCTCAAGGAAATAAATACCTATGCGCCTCCCCTCCCGCCTGATAAAACTGGTATCTACGCCGTATTGCCGCAAGAATCTTATTGCCCCCTCCCCTACCGGGTTAAGAGGCAGGCAGGTTACATAGCTCACCCTGTTGCCGAAGATAGCCAGACTTACCGCCACATTTGCCTCCCCTCCCCCATAGGCAGCATTATAAGAATCACTCTGCCCGACAAGCTGAAAATCAGGGGAAGAAAGCCTTAGCATAATCTCCCCAAATGTTACTATTTTTTTATCTACCATCATTGGCGCTCCATTCCAATGGAGAATTGGTGCCCCTGACTGGACTCGAACCAGCACGCCCTTTCGAGCACAGGCCCTCAACCTGCCGTGTATACCAATTCCACCACAGGGGCTTAATCCTTAATCCTCGAGATTCAGAAGAATTGTAAAGTTTTCTCTTATCCCATCCGGCTCATGCACCGCCTTGCTTCCAATGGTCTTTACTATTGTAAAACATCTAAGGAGCGCAGGCAAGAACGAAAGTCTCTCTAAGTCAGATCCGCCGCGCAGGCGAAGGGCATATTCAGCCAACCCTGCTATCCCTTCAAAGGTATCTTCTGCATTAATGTAGGTAAGCGAGTTACACCTCTTGCACCTGTTAACTGCAAGAAAGTCCGGGTCATTGCAAATAGAGTCCTTCCCTTCCCCCTTGAGAAGGTCGAGCATTTTTCTTGCTGTATTCTCATCCAGAGTTACCAGAAGAAGATTGTTAACTAAGGCGTAGTGAGGACCGAAGCCGGGCATCTGCGGGGTGCCAAGAAAATATATATTTTCCTTATTATATTTCTTTTTCTTAAAAGCAAATTTGCCTTTTTCAAAATGCTTCGAGAGCTCTGTCTCAACGAGCCCTCTTATTTTTGCAAGAGATATCTCTGCCTTGCCCATATCAGAGACCTCAATCAGGAAAGCCGGCTTTACCGACGGCAGAAACCCTCTCATTCCGATATCTACCATTCCATAAGAAACTTCCCTTCCAAGCCATGGAAAAATATCCTCCTCCGGTCTTATCGAAGAAAAAATACTGCCTGTCCCCCGGGGGCGGACCTTCTGATAATGTCCTTCTAATAACCTTAGATAAGCTGCAAGGTCAATGCCAAGCCAGTTAACCGAGGTGCACTGCTCTGGAAAGCAGCTAAGGGCGCGGGGAACCTTTGCGGGCTCGCTATATAATTTCAGAAGCTCCGGGGGCGCAGATTCACCGAATAAGACATAAGAAGTGCCCAGTATGCCCCTCTTCCCGAAAAAACTCCTTGAGCCCATTGCAGAAAAGCAGGTATTCAGAGGAAAACACCCTCCGGGGAATTTGGCACTGGACTTGGAGGCAAGCTCACTCAGTTTATCTATATCCAGGTATACCAG
>CBDUUU010000157.1:0-2664 GCA_965370485.1 uncultured bacterium | reverse complement strand
GAGGAGGGGATTAAAAATAACCCAAACAGGTATGACCTCTACTTTGAGCTTGGGTGGCTTTATTTCCAGAAGTTGGAGGACTATGCCCGGGCAGCAAAGTATTTTGAACTGGCAAGGCGGTTCGAACATCCCGGCTATGTTGGGCATATGCTGGCACACGCCTACGACAGGGCGGGCAACCTCAAGATGGCGGCCAAGACATGGGAGGGGATAATCTCAGCCAGTCCGGAGAATAGTGTTGCTGTGAAGAACTATGAAGAATTCAAGAAAAGAATCAGCGGGCCCGGGGGATGAGGCAGCCCTCATCCTGAAGGGAAAGAAATTCTCCTTTGGCAAAGAAGGACTGACTGTGGGCAGTTCCCCCCACAGCGGGGTGGTCATAGCCGAAGACACGGTATCCAAAAATCATGCCGAGATTAAATTTGCGAACGGCCGTTTTCTTATCACCGACCTCAACAGCACAAACGGGACACTGGTAAACGAGAGATTAATAGGCACTGCAGAGCTTTTAGAAGGCGACAGGCTTCAGATAGGAGAAAGCCCGCTTCTTTTTCACCGCAGAGGCTGCAAGCCCCGCAGGAACTACAAGCAGAGGTTCCTGCTCGTCACACTCGGGGCTGCTTTGCTTCCCGCGCTTCTGCTCACTGTAACGGGAAAAAAGGTAAAATCCCCGACCCCGCCCACAATCGAGCTTATCGAGGAAAGGGGCACCTCCGGCTCACTCGTCCATAAAGAGACAAGCATCTCCCCGGACGGGGCAATAAGCCTTTTTCTGAATGACCGCAGGCAAAATAGATGCCTGTGGGAAGAAGGGATGCTGACAAAAACCCAGATGAATAAGCTTCGCAGTGTCCTGAGCTCATCCAACTTCTTTGAGCTTTCATCCTCTTATATGGGCGGCCCGTCGGAAGAAGAGAATCTGCTGACAATCAAGGTCAGCTCGCAGGGGCTGTCAAAGAGGCTTTTTTTCTCAGGCGGTATCCCCCCGGAAATAAAACCGCTTGCGGAGCAGATTAACCGGCTGAGTGAAGAAATATTCTCCCATACCAAAACCCTGCCCCCATCCTCTGAACTTACCGGGCAGGCGGATAATAATTTCAGGCGGGGGATAGAGCTGATGAGTGAGAAAAAGCCCTACTACGCAATGGAGGCATTCGATCTGGCACTGAGAAATCTGGAGACTGTCAGCGAAAAACCTTCCTTTTACAACCCTCTTAAGGACCACCTCAGGGAAGTCCAGGACGGTCTGGAAAAGGCATTTACCGAACATCGGCTCAAGGCAGAAAGGGCAATAAGGCTAAAAAGACGGGCAGATGCATACCAACATCTGCAGGCAATTCTGGTGCTCATACCTGAGCCGAGAGACAAAAGAAACAGATACGCAAGGAAAAGGCTGGGGGAGATAAAAAGGCATTGATAGGCAGGACACTCGGAAAATATAAAATCCTTGAAGAGCTTGGCTGCGGCAGTATGGCCACTGTCTATAAGGCAGTGCATATATCACTTGGCAGGGAGGTCGCCATTAAGGTGCTCCCGCACAGTTTCTCAGCCGATGCCGAACTTGTCGAAAGATTCCGCAGAGAGGCAAGGGCGGCGGCAAGGTTAAACCACCCGAACATCGTCCAGATCTATGACATCTGCGAGGATGAAGGCATTCACTACCTTGTAAGCGAATACTGTGGGGGCGAAACTCTAAATAAGGTCATTTCAAGGGGGAAGCTCCCCGTTAGTAAGGTTGTCCCAATCCTTATCCAGATAGGAGACGCCCTGAATTATGCTCACCGCAAGCAGATCATCCACCGTGATGTCAAGCCCGGCAATATAATGATCATTGGAAACAACAAATCCAAGCTTATGGACCTTGGGGTTGCCCTCTCTCTCGACTCTTCAAGAATCACCGCAACGGGGACAACCATAGGAACGCCTGAATATATGTCCCCGGAGCAGGCAGGGGGGAAGGACATCGATAAGAGAAGCGACATTTACTCCCTGGCTGTTGTCGCCTATGAGGTGTTAACCGGCAGGCTCCCCTTTGCCTCGGACAACCCCGTAGAGCTTGTTAAGATGCATACAAACCAGAGGCCGCCATCTATAAATGAGCTAAACCCGGATGTTCCTGCCCGCCTGGCAAGAATAATCTCCAGGGCAATGGAGCCAAACCCCGGGGACAGATACCAGTCAGCAGGAGATTTTGTCCAGGACATAAAAAATTTCGCATCTCCCGAAAAGACAGCAAGGGCAACATCAATCGACGGTGCCTCTCCCGGAACGCTTATACAGGAGCAGCCGGCAGACCCGCAGGCAAAAAGACACACCTTCATTAAAATTCTCAAACTGATTGCGCCCCTGGTAATGCTTCCCATACTTATCTTCTTAGTCCTGCCCGTTCTTCGCATAAAGTCTGTTCCCGAAGGCGCTGCCGTATATATTGACGGAACGGTTCGGGGAGTCACACCCCTCACCATCCGGCGGATAATGAAAGGGCCGCACCGGTTGGTTCTGCGCAAGAGAGGTTATAGGGAGCAAATGACCCAAATAAACGTTGCGCTGGGAAGATGTCCTTTTTCTTTTAACCTCGAAAAGGAATTCGGGCTTCTTAGAGTGCTTTCTGTCCCGGCGGGGGCAGAGGTCTACATTGACGGGGCATTAGCGGGCAAGACCCCG
>CBDUUU010000156.1:0-2676 GCA_965370485.1 uncultured bacterium | reverse complement strand
AGCCCTCACAGATACATTTGAGCCGGGTTCATCTTTTAAGATAGTAGCCGCCTCAGGCGCATTGGAGGAAGGGGTATTTTCACTGCAGGATAAGCTCTTCTGTGAAGATGGGGCATTTTGCGTATGCGGACATACCATTCACGATACACATTCATACGGCTGGTTAACATTTCGGGAGGCAATAGAGAAATCAAGCAACATCGGTCTTGCGAAGGTTGGCAGAGGCCTTGGGGCGCAGACATTTTATAGCTATATACGCGGCTTCGGGTTTGGTGAGTTAACCGGGGCGGATTTACCGGGCGAGGTGGCAGGGCTCATCAGACCTCCCCGCAGATGGTCCGGGCTTTCCCTGAGCGTACTTCCCTTCGGGCAGGAGATTGCTGTTACCGGCATTCAACTTGTCAGCGCAATCGGCGCTGTTGCGAACGGCGGGATGTTGGTTCGGCCCAGGGTTGTGAAAGAGATTGTTTCCCCCGATGGAGAAATACTAAAGACATTTGATATTTGCCGGAGGAGGCGTGTGATTTCGCAAAGGGCTGCGAGGCAGCTGACGGAAGCGCTGGTGGGGGTGGTAGAGAAGGGAACAGGAATGAGGGCGCAGGTCCCGGGATACAGCGCGGCGGGAAAAACAGGAACGGCCCAGAAGGTTGTCAATGGAACCTATTCCCACGGGAAGTTTTTTTCCTCGTTTATAGGATTTGCACCTGCCGAGATTCCGCGCGTTGCGGTTTTGGTTGCAGTGGACGAGCCCCGTGATAGTCTGGGCAGGTATTACGGGGGGACCATAGCTGCGCCGGTTTTCAGGGATATTACCGAAAAGGTCCTCAATTACCTTGGGGTCAGACCTGTTGTCCCCGGGCGGGAGAAAAAGAGGTTTGCCCGAAGTAGTGGCACTGCCCGAAGTAGTGGCACTGCCCGAAGCAATGGTGCTGCTCCGCAGGAGGGCTATTTTCTGCCGGGTATTGTTATGCCCGATGTGAGGGGCTGTTCGATGCGTGAGGCGGTTAACAAACTTCGTCTATATCAGCTCAGGGTATGTCTTGAGGGAAAGGGCTTTGCGGTGAGGCAGGAGCCCAGGGCGGGGGCAGCAATAATGCCCGACGACACCTGCAGGATTGTATTTGGCGCTCCGGAGTAAACTTATGAATCTAAAGAAACTAATAGATGGTCTGGATATCGAGAAGACCCTGCGTTTCCAGGATGTTGAGATCTCGGGGATTGTGTATGATTCGAGGGCAGTTAAAGAAAATTATCTTTTTGTCTGCATAAAGGGGCTTAGGAAAGACGGGCATAATTTTGTCCATGAGGCGGTGGATAATGGGGCCGTTGCAATTTTTACAGAGAGGGAGATAGGTTATGAACGGCCGATTCCTCAGATGCTGGTGAAGAACAGCAGGGCTATTCTCTCGCAGCTTTCCGGCAGGTTTTACCTGCATCCATCCGGCAGGCTATATGTCACAGGGGTGACCGGCACAGACGGGAAGACTACAACCTGCTATCTGTTGAGGGCGGTTGCAGAGGCGGCGGGGAAGAAAACAGCACTCTTGGGCACAATCGACTATGAGTGGGCAGGACGGCGTCTGCCCTCTTCCCGAACTACCCCCGAAGCGCCGCAGCTGCAGTCGATGATGAACCAGATGCTGGGTGAGGGCATAAGCCACCTTTTTATGGAGGTTTCCTCACACGCGCTTGTGCAGAGGCGGGTTGATGATGTGCAGTTTAAAAGCGCAGTTTTTACCAATATATCTGCCGAGCATCTTGACTATCACAAGACGCCCCGGGCATACCTTGAGGCAAAGGAAATTTTGTTCGAGAGATTGTCCCCTGACGGGCTGGGGATTATAAATATTGATGATGATGCAAGCGCTCATGTCATAGGCAAGTGCAGGGGGAGGCTCCTGACATACGGGCTTGGCAGCAACGCCGCGGTTTGCGCAGATAGTATAAACCTTGATATGGGAGGGATAAGTTTTAATGTTAGTACCCCTTGCGGAGGGTTTTCTGTGAGAATGAGGCTCTTAGGCAGGGTCAATGTCTATAATGCCCTTGCGGCAGTCGCATTTGGTGTTGGGGAAGGCTACCCGCTCGATGTGATCAAGAGGGCGCTTGAGGGAGTAGGCAGGGTGGAGGGGAGATTTGAAATTATTGAGAGCGGTAAGTTTACCGTTATGGTTGACTACGCCCACACACCCTCGGGGCTGAGAAATGTTCTGAGAACCGGAAGGGAAATTAGCAGCGGTAAGGTTATCGCCGTTTTTGGGTGCGGGGGAGACAGGGATGTAAGTAAGCGGCAGGTTATGGCGCAGATTTCCTCGAGTGAGAGCGATTATACGATTCTCACCTCGGACAATCCCAGGGGTGAGGACCCGCTGGAGATTTTGTCCCAGATGGAGGAGGGGTTTAAGAAGGAAGGAAAGGTGAATTATTGTGTTATTGTTGATAGATTCGAGGCCATCAAGAATGCCCTTGACAGGGCCGATACCGGGGACCTGGTGATTATAGCAGGCAAGGGGCATGAAAATTATCAGATACTGTCAGATACCGTAATTCCTTTTAATGATAGCGATGTCGTAAAAAGGCTTTTATCCAATGGCTGAGTTTACTATCAGGGAGGTGTTGGAGGCAACCGGCGGCGTATTAAAAAAAAAGGGGACAGGCTGCTTTTTGGGCGTTTCT
>CBDUUU010000155.1:0-2721 GCA_965370485.1 uncultured bacterium | reverse complement strand
GAGTTTTATTATTTATTCTGTGTTTGGCTCTTCTTTTGCCGGCGGGTGTCTGCGGGCAGGAGGCGAAGGTTACAGCCGAAGAATTAACCCAGATTGGAATGGAGGAGATGCGGGACAGAGAAGCCGACTATCATTATCTCCACGGGGTTAAGTTTTATAGGAAGGGAAAGTGGACCCAGGCGCTTCTCCAGCTTCAGAAGGCATCTGAGCTTAATCCCCAGCATCAGGGGGCAAAGAAATATCTAAAAAAGGTTACCTCAATTTTATGCCGTAAGGAGCAGGAGAGAAGGCAAGAGGAGAGGGAAAGGGTGTTTGCAGGCTATTATAAAAGAGGCAGTGCACATTTCGCCCGCGGGCAATTTCATGAGGCGCTGAATTGTTTTGAGAGGTGCCTGGAGCTCCGGCCGTCGCGCTCTGTCAGGGGATGGTTAAAAAAGGCGCAAAGAAAAGCAGAAACAACCCCGCTTCCGTCTGCAGCACCCCTGCCGCAGGTTAAGGTAGAAGTGGAGAGGGAGATAGAAGAAGAGGAAATACCCCCTTCCGAAGAGGATGTGTGGAAGGAAAAGAGGGTTCCTTCCATTGTTTTTAAGGATACCCCTGTCGTTGAGGCATTGCATGCCCTCTCCTCGACCTATGGCTTGAATATTGTCCCCAGGGATGAAATCAAAGGCAAGATTACCATAGACCTTGAGGATGTAACGCTTGATGAGGCGCTTAAGTCTATCCTCAAAAGCGGTGAGCATAGATATGTAAAGGAAGGGAATATCATCTTTGTAGAGAAGATGACCAGGGCTGTGGCAACAAAGGCATTTTCCCTCAATTACGCAAGGGCGCAGGAGATAAAGGAGTTGTTTGAGGGACTGCTTACCGAGCAGGGCGTTGTTAAGGTTGATGAGCGCTCTAACAAGTTGATTGTTACCGATATCCCCTCCGGGCTTGAGAAGGCAGAGGACTTGCTTGAGCAGATAGATGCCCCTGTTTCTCAGGTTATGATTGAGGCAAAGATGGTGAATATCACTCTTACTGACCTGACGCAGATAGGTGTGGATTGGAGCGGCGTTTATTCAGAGAAGTCAGCATTCCGTGACCCTAAGAAAAAGTTTCAGATAGAGAAAGGAGCGTTTTCTGCCTGGCCGACTCTCGATGAAAGGGAAGATACGGAATCATTTCAAACAGCCGGTCGTTCCATCACATTTGGCGGTAAGGGTAAAAAATTACCCAGTCTTGTTTTCGGTGTGGGTATGACATTCAAGCACTGGAAGAATGTTGTGGCTATAATCGATGCCCTTGTTGAAGACCAGAAAGCAGATATTCTGGCAAGCCCGCGCATAGTCACTACTAACGGCAAAGAGGCAAGGATAATCATTGGCGAAAAGGTTCCTTATAAAGAAAAGACTCAAACCACCACCGGCACGACAGAGACCACCAAGTTTATCGATGTCGGAACTATTCTCAGGGTTACCCCGCATATAGGCAGAAATGGATATGTTACAATGGTCATTCATCCTGAGGTAAGTTCGGTTACCGGACTTATCGAGAGTCAGCCACGGATTGATACATGCGAGTCGCATACAGAGGTTACTGTAAGGGATGGACATACTGTTGTAATCGGCGGGCTGATTAAAGAAACCAGGGAAACGGCTGAGGCAAGGATTCCCATTCTCGGAAGACTTCCATTGATAGGCAGACTCTTTCGGAGCACTAAAACCAAGGACGAAAAAAAGGAATTGGTAGTTTTTGTTACCCCTCATATATTGGAGTATTAATAAACTAATGCCGCTTTTTAGATATACCGCCCGTGACAGGTTTGGGATGCCCATAAGCGGACGTATTGAGGGTGTAACTGCAGGAGGGCTGAGGGGCGAGCTTGAGGGGGTTGGGTATGAGGTTGATTCTGTTGGGGAGGATACAGGGATTGCAGTTGTGCTTGGTGAGGTTCTTGCAAGGTTCAGACGCATCCGGTGGATTGAGGTTGTGGTTTTCACCAGACAGCTTGCCATTATGCTTGGTTCCGGCCTTACCCTGCTCCATAGCCTTTCAACCATATCCAGGCAGACCCGTCACCGGAAGATGAGAGAGATAATTGAAGAAATTACCCGGGATGTGGAAAAGGGCAGTTCCCTTTCGGAGGCAGTCGAGAAATACCCCAGGCTTTTTACGGGGATGTATGTAAGTATGCTCAGGGCAGGAGAGGCCGCGGGAATACAGGTTGAGATTCTTGAGAGATTATCGCTTCTTGCCAGGTCAGAGGCCGAGCTGAAGGCAAAACTGCGCTCGGCTACTATCTACCCCGTTGTCGTTATCATTGCAGCCGTTTGCGCGGTTACCTTTATACTTGTTGCAGTGCTTCCGAAGTTTACGGCTATCTTTGAGGCATCTGCCTTTGAGATGCCTCTGCCCACAATAATCCTTCTCGGGATAAGCCATTTCTTTCGTAATTTCTGGTATGTTATTCTCGGCATTATAGCGGCAGGTGCGTTTGCCTTTCATGAGTGGGTAGGGACCGATACGGGAAGATATAAATTTGACAGGTTCCGTTTGAGACTGCCCATCTTCGGAGATATCTTTTTAAAGATTTCCCTTACGAGGTTCTCCCGCGTCCTGGGCTCTCTTATAAGAAGCGGGGTTTCCCTGCTTGAATCCCTGAAAATAGTTGAGGGGGTGGTGGGTAACCGGGTTATTGCCCAGGTTGTTCGCAATGCCCGCAGTTCCATCACAGAG
>CBDUUU010000154.1:0-2762 GCA_965370485.1 uncultured bacterium | reverse complement strand
TCATAAGGCCATCTTGGATTGGAGCGTCAAATCCATGGCCAAATCTTTTGTTTTATCCTGCATTTCTACTTCTTTGAATCCTCTGATGAGCCCCCTAAAATAGTCCCAGTCACTTTGTCTGTTTCCCGCATTGACTACCAGAATGTATTCGTCTTTAAAAAAGCGATAGAGATATGCATCATCAACGGCCCCTCCATGAGAATTAGATATTATCGTATATTGAGACTGGCATATATTGAGTGCCCGTGCATTGTTGGTAAGGACATGCTGAAGAAACGGGACTGCGCCTTTCCCGCGGAATTCGAATCTGCCCATATGCGAAATGTCAAAAAGTCCGGCACCGCTTCTTGTGTATAGATGTTCCTCTATAATTCCGTCAGTGTAGTGGAGGGGCATCTCCCATCCATAAAACTCTACCATCTTTGCCTCTAAAGCCAAATGCCTGTCGTAAAGAATAGTCTTATTCATACAAAAAGGACAGAATACCTTTTTAGTACCCTGTCCTCTGTCCCTTTACCCGGTTAGAAAACCCCCGGGCTTTCTAACCGGGCTCACCTGAGATATTTAATCCTTCGGCGCCCTGTTATTTTAGGACTTCTCCAGAGGATACAAAAAGTAACAGCCCTTTTGCCTGAGAGTTTCGCTTATCTTTGCTTTGCCCCTTCGGCGCCCGAGTCCCCGGGTCTCTCCTGCTACTTCATAGCAATACTACACCATCTATCTTCATTTGTCAAATTCAGGCTGCAAAAGCGAAAATGGCTTGACAAGCACAACGGGATTGTGTTAAAGTTACCATGGTAAAACGATGAACCATAGGAAACAGATGAAAACCGCACGCCTCAGTGACATAGCCAAGGAAATAGGCGTATCAAAGACAGCAGTCAGCAGGGTCCTGAATAACCTGCCCATACGCATCTCCGGGGAGAAAAGAGAGGCAATTACGAACCTTGCTGAGTCTCTTGGATACCGCCCGAACCTGATTGCAAGAGGGCTGCGAAGCAGGCAGACAAGGTGTATTGGCATCATTGTCCCGGATATGAGCACACTTTTCTACCCGGGGCTGATCCAGCTGATAGAAAGAAGTCTATCCCTGCGCAATTACCGGACAATCATCTGCGACACAGAGGATGAAATCGGCAAGGAAAGGGCATATATAGAAGACCTGCTCGCCAGGCAGATAGATGGATTGATTATTGCCCCTGCCTCCGGTAAGGGAAATATTACAATCTTCGAGAGTCTCACCAGGAATCATTTCCCTATCATCCTTATGGACAGATACTTTCCCGGCAGAAATCTCAACTATGTCGTAACGGACAACAAAGCCGCCTCGCGAAGGGCAGTCAGAATTATGTCAAAGAAGAAGCCGGCGCACCTTTTCTATCTCGGGGAAAGAAGACGCAATTCTGCCGTTGAGGAAAGGCTCGCAGGCGTAAAGAAAGAGGCCTCTGTGAAAAAAATCCCATTTACAGGGAAAAATATATTCCTGTGCGGCACAAATCGCAGCGAGGTAAAAAGGGCAAGCAAGCAAATATTTTCCGGGAAGGCGAAGAATCCGGCAATCTTTCTGGAGTCTAACCGCCTTCTTATAGGGCTGCTCGATGCCGCATATGAGAAAGGCCTATCAGCCCCGGGTGACTTTAGCATAATGGGCTTCGATGCATTCAGACCTGAGATAACAACACCCCTGGACATTAGCAGTCTAAGTGTACTTAAAGAGGCAATCTACATAATCGGGCAGCCCATTTCCGAGATGGCAGAGCTGATTACTGAATATATACTCTCGCCCGAAAAGAAGAAAAAATGGTGCGTGAGGCTCCCGGCGGAAACCATCAGGTAAGTTACAACAGGAGGCAGAAATGAAAATAAAAAATATCTTTGTTACCGGCGCCAGTGGTAAAATAGGCCGCTCACTTCTTCCTGAGCTCCTCTCCGGCGGCTATCGCGTAAGGGCGCTGGAGTTTGAGGAAACCATTGAGTGTAAAGGCGTAGAGATAATGAAAGGGGACATCCGGGACCCAGGGCTTGCAAAGAAGGCACTCCAGGATATGGATGCGGTCATTCACCTGGCAAACTGTAAGGAGAATAGAGAGTTATTTATGGAAACAAACATAAAAGGAACCTTCTATCTTCTTGATGAGGCTAAAAACTGCCGCATACAGCAGTTTATCCAGGCAGGCTCAGATGCCAGGGCAGGCATCTTCTTCTATCCGCATCCCTTTCCCATCGATGAGAACTATCCCCACCGCGCATATCCCGGATATTATGCCTTCTCCAAGGTCTTAGAAGAGGTTATGTGCGAGCAGTATGCGATTCAATATAAATTGCCCACTACTGTTATCCGCTTCTCCTGGGTGCATGATGAGGATGATTTCCTTGCCCATATTACGCTGAGAGAGCCCAATTTCGGGGTTCCTGTCTGGAAAGAGCTCGCTAAGACAGCTGAGCAAAAACAATATTTCGAGGAGAACATAGAAGGGGTAGCAAAACTTGTCCATCCAGGGGGCAAGCCCGGGATTCGGCATATAGTGGGGCTCAAGGATGCCGTCGATGGGGTTCTCCTCGCTATAGGCAACCCTGCCGCTATTGGGCAGGCCTTTACTATTACGGGGCCATCTCCCTTTAGCTATAGCGCTGCCGCCGAGTACACAGCTACGAAATTAAACATTCCCGTAGTGGAGTTCGAATACGATGGATTTCACGATTTTAGCCATAATATTGCAAAGGCGCGCTCAATCCTCGGCTACAACCCCCAATATAACATT
>CBDUUU010000153.1:0-2786 GCA_965370485.1 uncultured bacterium | reverse complement strand
ACATATCCGGCAAACTTCAGGCAGAGCTCTCCCTCACAGGAGCAGGTAAAAACACGGGGAGCATCAAGGGAAATGGCCGGTTGAAAATAGCTGAGGGAAAACTATACGAGGTATCCTTCCTGCGCGGACTTGCCAATATCCTCCTTGTCCCATCCCTGGAGAAAATCGTATTCGATTCCGCCTCATGCGAGTTTAAACTCGACGGGGAGGGACTGCACACAAAGAATCTGAAACTCACGGGGAATAACACGGGTCTTATGATTGAGGGGTCCGTCGGCTACGATGGCGGGCTCGACCTTACGGCCACTACTGCCTTCACAGAGCAATTGCTGGCAAATCTTCCTGAATTTAAAAAAATAGCCTCCGCATTTCTCCATACCATGGACTATTTCCTAATCCGGCATAAGATCCGGGGGACAATAAAAGAACCCGAATACAAAGCGGTGCCTTTGCCGATTATTATGCATCTGCCTATTCAGGTTATAAAAAAGATTCTCGGCGCCCTTTTTTAGTAAACCCGCATTTTTCTTATTCTTATCCTGGATCGTCCGATTAAATCGGACGATGACAGACTATTCACTGATGACAGACTATTTACTATCGTCATTCCACGGCTTGACCGGGGAATCCAGCTTCAATAGATGGTTTTACCGAATGGTTACCTAACCATATTGCTAAACTCCGCCTCATACATTAGTTCTACTCCAAAAGCCCTCGCTTTGTCAAGTTTTGAGCCGGGATTTTCCCCCACAACAACACAGTCAACCCCTTTGGTAACAGATGAGCTGACCCTTCCGCCCATTTTCTTTATTAGAGTCTGCGCCTGCTGGCGGGTGAAACGGTGCAGAGTTCCCGTAAGCACAAGGACCTTCCCGGCCAGGGCATTCCCGGATATTTCTGCTGCCTGCCCATTTGTGTGAACACCGGCCTTAATAAGCTTATCAACGACCCCCTTTGTGCCTTTGTCCTGAAAGAATGAGTAAATGCTCTCTGCCATCACAGGCCCAATCTGGGGGATAGAGGCAAGTTCAGCACTATCAGCCTCCCTGAGCTTATTTAGAGAGGAATAGCGAGAGACAAGTATCTCACTCGCATAGGCGCCAACATTACGAATCCCAAGGGCAAAGATGAATCTGCTGAGGCTGCTGCGCTTGCTCTTTTCAATCGCTGTAAGAAGGTTTTGAACTGATACCTCAGCCATTCCGTCAAGGGACAAAAGCTCCTCTTTTTTTTCTTTTAGCTTATAGATATCACTGTAATCTTTTACAAGGCCTCTGTCTACAAGCTGGTCGATAACGGCCTCACCGAGCCCCTCTATATCCATCGCCCCCCGGGAGGCAAGGTGCATGATTCTGCGCTTTATCTGCGCGGGGCAGGACAAACTCACACACCTTATGGCAACCTCGCCTGGCTCCTGCCGCAGCTCCCCGCCGCAGACAGGGCACACAGGGTACCTCCGGCGCATTCTGAATTTTCTTTCGCCGCCGCTCCTTGTCCCCATCACAGGGCCCACAACCTTCGGGATGACATCTCCGCCTTTCTCGAGAATAACACGGTCACCAATGCGAATATCCTTTCTTTCTATCTCATCTGCGTTATGCAGGGTGGCCCTTGTAATTGTTGAGCCGTGAAGCTCTACAGGCTCAAGAACCGCAACAGGGGTAAGAACCCCTGTCCTTCCCACCTGCACCTTAATGTCTGACAGACGTGTGGTAATCTGATGAGCGGGAAATTTATATGCAATTGCCCACCGCGGGCTCTTGCTCGTCTGCCCCAGTGCCCTCTGGCGCAAGAGGGAGTTAACCTTTATCACCACCCCGTCTATCTCGTAGGAAAGAGAAGGGCGCCTCTTCTCCCATAAATCGCAGTAATCCATAAGCTCATCAAAATCCCTGCAAAGCCGAAAATGCTCACTCACCCTAAAGCCGAGCCCTTTGAGGATTTCCAATGCCTCCAGATGCGTTGTCCAATTTATTCCCTCGGCATAATCTATCCCGAACACAAAGATATCAAGCGGGCGCCCCGCAGTCTCCTGCGGGTTGAGGAGTTTGAGCGAGCCGGCCGCGGCATTGCGGGGATTATGAAAAAACTCGTCTCCCCTTCCCTGCCTCTCCTCATTTATTTTCTTAAAGCCATCAAGACCCAGATATACCTCTCCGCGCACCTCCAGAAGGGAAGGGACCTTTCCCCGCAGGCGAAGCGGAATACTCCCTATTGTCCTGAGATTCAACGTAACATCATCCCCGTTAAGACCATCCCCGCGCGTTGCCCCCCGTACAAAGGCACCGCTCTCATAGGTAAGTGTCACATCCACCCCATCGATTTTAAGCTCAGCCACATATTCGACCTTAGGAAGCCCCGCCTTAGCAGATTGCAACGGGCCCCGCCCGGGCTTTCCGACGGGGTTTACTCTTTTTATAAACCCGGCAAGTTCTTCCCTTGAATATGTGTTTTCCAGACTTAGCTTTGGAGAGCGGTGTCTGACGGTTCCGAATGTCTCTAAGGCTGCGGCGCCCACCCGTTGGGTTGGCGAATCAGGGCTGATATACTGCGGATATTTTTCCTCAAGCCTCTTAAGCTCCTGATACAGGAGATCATATTCTCTGTCCGAGAGCTCGGGTGATGCATCCACATAATACTTAAAGTTATGATGAGATATCTCTTCCTGCAATTTTCTTATTCTTTTTTGGGGTTGCCTCATTCAGGAACCATCCTCAAGCCGCCTCGCAAGGAACTCAGGCAGGCCTGCCTCAATTATCTTCTTCTGCGCCCCCTTGATATCGTAC
>CBDUUU010000152.1:0-2791 GCA_965370485.1 uncultured bacterium | reverse complement strand
GACAAGATGAGCGTTATCTGCCAGCGCGAGATTGGAATCGACACAGATTCCTTTACAGAGGCAATGGTGCACGTTGTCCGCCAGAATCCCGATGTAATTCTCATCGGTGAGATGCGCGATGTTGAAAGCTTTAATGCGGCCGTATCGGCCTCAGAGACAGGGCACCTGGTCCTGAGCACACTTCACACCGCCGATGTCGCTCAATCGATAGACAGAATAATGGACTTTTTTCCCGAGACGCACCATAGCCAGGTGCGCGCTATCCTGTCTATGAATCTCAGGTCTATGATATGCCAGAAGCTCATTCCAAGGGCAGACACCAGGGAACTCATTCCGGCGGTAGAGATAATGGTCGTCTCTCCTATAATCAAAAAACTAATCCGCGAGAATCGCATTAACCGAATCGGCTCGGCAATCCAGGCCTCCCGCGGGGATGGGATGCAGACCTTCAACCAGTCGCTCGTGGAGCTTGTGGAGTCCGAAAAGATTACCGGGGAAGAGGCGCTTGCGAACTCCTCTAACCCGGCGGGGTTGAAGATGAACCTGCAGGGTATCTATCTCGACGAGGAGAGAGGAATAATAGGGAAAGATTAAGAATAATGCTTGAGACAAATGTTCTTGTCTTAAACAGGTTGTGGCAGGCGGTCAATGTATGCTCCGCCAGGAGGGCATTTTCTCTCCTCTACCAGGGGCATGCGCAGGTAGTGATGAAAAACGGAGGTACATTCGAGACATTTACCTTTGAGGACTGGAAAGACTTTTCCGGTGACGCGCAGGAAGAGGAATCAATAAGGACCATATCGTTTAAAATCAGGATTCCGCAGGTAATTGCCCTTCTCTTCTATGACCGTATGCTGTCCAGAGAGGTCAAGTTTACCCGAAAAAATATCTATGAGCGGGATGAGTTCAGGTGCCAGTATTGCGGACAGAAATCCGATACAAGGGGATTGAATCTCGACCACATCATACCGCTTGCCAGAGGCGGAAAGAATACATGGGATAACGTCGTATGCTCCTGCCTCGGATGCAACACAACAAAAGGCGGAAAAACGTTAAAAGAAGCGGGGATGAAACTCATCCGCCTTCCAAAGAAACCAAGGTGGCAGACCTTCGTCTCGGTTAGCTTCAGCTCGGTTAAGCGCGAGGCATGGAGGCACTTCCTGGATATCGCATACTGGAACGTTGAGCTCGGCGAAGAGGCCGTTGCGCCAGACAACGGAGGCGGGTAGTGCCGGCTGACATAAGAACCGAAAACCTGACCAAAGAGTTTAAGATTGACGGCGGCAGGAAGGTTGCCGCACTGGACGGGCTAAACTTAGAAATCGAGAAGGGGGAGATTTTCGGGCTTCTCGGCCCGAATGGCGCAGGAAAGACAACCACCCTCAACCTGCTCCTCGGTTTTATATTCCCCACCAGGGGCAGCGCCTGGCTTCTCGGGCAGAGAGTGGAAAATCTGGCTGTCCGGCAGAGAATTGGTTTTCTGCCGGAGATGCCGGCCAGTTATGAATACCTCAACCCGGTAGAGAGCCTTCACTTCTATGGTTCGCTTTTTGGCCTTTCCCCGAGGGAAAACTCAGACCGCACTGAAGAGCTTCTTGAGGCTGTCCGTCTTACCTCTGATAAGAAAAAGAGACTCGGCGGCTTTTCTAAAGGGATGCGCCAGCGGGTGGCAATGGCGGAGAGCTTAATCAACGACCCGGACATCCTGCTTATGGACGAGCCCACCTCAGGGCTTGACCCCATCGGAAGAATGGAGGCAAGACAGCTCCTTCTCCGGCTGAAAGAAAAGGGTAAGACAATACTATTATGTTCTCATCTTTTAGCGGAGATGGAGCTGATATGCGACCGCATCGGGATACTATACAAAGGCAGACTCTTAAGAGTCGGCAGGGTCAAAGAGCTGCTCACAGAAAAAAACAGATATGAAATCGTTACAAAGAACAAGGAAGGCAATATAACAAAGATACTGGACACAGAGACCGAAGCCCGGAAAGCCCTCAGGGAAATACAGGATACAGGGGGAAAGCTCATCTCATTTGCGCCGAAGCAGGAAACGCTCGAGACGTTATTCATGAAAATTATCAAAGGGGTCGGGAAAGAATAAATGAAGGTCATCTATATCGGCCTTAACTGCCTTAGAAAATCCCTGCGAAAAAGGGTTCTGTTATTATTTCTTCTGCTCTCCGGTATTATCATCGGCAGCTCTCACCTATTTGCCTTTTTTAGCCTGGAGGAGCAGGCAAAGATTGTGAAGGACGTGAGCCTTGCAAGCATTGCGCTTTTTGGAATGCTTATTGCTATATTCGTAGCCTCCGGGGAGATATCCTCAGAGGTTGAGGCGCGGACAGCCCACTCTGTGCTTGCAAAACCCGTAAGCCGTTCGCAATTCATCCTTGGCAAATTCGCAGGGGTGATAATGATGGTGACCATAAACGTAGCCCTGATGACGGCAGTCTTATTTGGCTCGCTCTTTATAAAACATCTCCAGCCTGACCTCACCCTGTGGAAGGCAATATACTTTATCTTTATGGAGATTGTCCTCATAAGCTCGGTGGCAATTATGTTCTCATCGCTCACAACAACAACAATTACGATTACCCTGTCGATATTCTTCTATATTATGGGCCATCTCGTATCATATATGGAGTTCCTGGCAAATCAGTTAACCACATTTGCGATGAAATCCATCCTGATAACACTCCAGCGTCTGCTCCCAAACCTGGAGAATTTCAACATCAGAAATGCCGTTGTCCATAATCTGCCTATTCCTGCCTCTCTCATTTTCAAGACA
>CBDUUU010000151.1:0-2793 GCA_965370485.1 uncultured bacterium | reverse complement strand
GGGGGCTCAGGGGACGCACCAAAATCAAGGGAAGTCTCGAGGCTTACAGTAGTATCAGGGGTTACAAAAATATAAGGGATTGCGATGCTGCTATAGTCATAATAGACGCGGCCGAGCCCCTCACGAAACAGGATAACGCAATCATCAACTACGTCTGGGAGCAGGGCAAGAATTGCATCATCGCAGTTAATAAATGGGACCTCATTGTGGATTTAAATAACAGAAAGAGTGAGGCAAGTTTAATAAAAAACTGTGCAGATGAGTTAAGAAAAAGAGAACCCGTTACCCGGCACATTCCAATCATCTTCATCTCTGCCCTTATGAGGCACAGGGTAGTCTCCTGCATAGAGCTTGCCAGAGATATCTTGCTGAAAAACATCTCACCTATTCCCACAGGCATCCTGAACAGGGCATTAGAGGGATTAAAGGTATCCCCTCAGGCAGGAAGGAGGCTCAAGATTTATTACATCACGCAGACAGACACAAAGCCGCCCACATTTATTCTCTTTGTCAACAAGCCGCAGGCAGGTGCCTCCTACAAAAATTACATAGGAGGCAAATTTCGAGAGGTCTTTGGCTTCGAAGGTGCACCGCTCAGGTTTATTTTCAGGGGGAAAATTCGGTGAGCCGTCTGCATTCTGGTATAGTCGTGCGATTCATCGCACAATGAAGCGACTACACCATGCCAGCGGCTTGAGTAATGCCCTTATAATAGCCTTCAGCCACTTTCTCCTCGAGACACACCGGGAAAGAGGGGGAGAATATTTATAATAAAGTCTTACAAATTCTCTTCCGGGTCCATTGGGCAGGAGATATCTGTCTCTAAAGCAGGACAATGCCTCTACCTCACGAGATGATACCCCGCAGGCAGCGGTTGCGATAAAACAGCCGCTTGCCATCTCCTCAGGGATGCCGTAGATAAAACGCCGGTATGTGTCAAAGGCCGGCTTTTGCCTGCCGCCGGAGTCTATTATGCCCCACTGCCCTTCCTCTCCCACCCCATCGGCAAGCGTATAAAAGAAAATCCTGCTGATATAATCCCTTGCCTGGACCGCCTCACACATCTTTTCATACCTGGCTGCCTGCATCTCCTCGCCGTCCGTATCCGAGCGCCAGCCAACCTCAGTAACCCACAATGGCTTATCACAAAGAGAGATGAGCTCAACATAAAAATGCTCATCAAGGAAATTACATATCTCAGATACATAACCATAGGTGTGCTGGGTGATAATGTCTATGCAGTCCCCCGCACTTTCCATTACATATCTGAAAAAATTAAGTGTATCGAGCCTGTTATAATCGGATAACTCCGGCCCGAGGACAAGGCAGTCAGGGTCCGCAGACTTGACTGCGCGGCTGCCCGGCTTGAGGATAAGCTCAACATATTGAGACCAGCTGCCGCCCCAGAAAGAAGATAGATCCGGCTCGTTCCACATGCCCCAGTGGCGAACCCAGTATTTATACCGGTTCACGGCAAGGTTGACAAAATTATACCAGTCATCTGCACATCCCGGAGGGTCAACGATGCCGCCGCCCTCACCTGCCCAGCCCGGCGTATAGGCAACAGTGGCAAAGATATGAATGTTACGGTCTGAGGCGGAGGAAACTATTCTGTCATGGACTGCCCAGTTAAACTCACCCTTGACAGGTTCAATATCGCACCAGTTGAAATCAACTCTGATCCAGCCTACCCCGAGCTCCTTGCAGATATCGAGCTGGGCATCTGTTGGGGTATGGGCGTTGATGCCCCAGGGTGAGGACTCTGAGGTAGCGGCGGGTACAGACAGCATGCAGATTGCTGCAAACGCTGCAAGAAATATCTTGAAAGAACTTTGCATAAAGACCGCACTGCTAAATCATATCCAGCTGCCAGACATAAAAATCAAGCGGAAAGAGACTCTTTAGAAAAACAGGTACGTCCGCACATGCAGGAAGCGCCCCGAACAAGAGCCTGACCATCTCCATTGGAGGCAGGATCAGTTTATCCGGCATAATTCTGGAGGAAACCCTGACCCCTTCCTCTGATAAATCCAACGTTGCGCTCTCATTGGTGCCTGAAATTTCAAGGGTAATACCTTTGCTCTCCCGCCTGCCGCCTGCCGACATCCATTTCTCAAAACTCTTCAGCAGACCGGCTAAATTTATAATCCTGATCGAGGTATGATTTTCGAATCTCCAGTGTGAGCTTGCCTCAAGCAGTGCCCGATTCAGAGCGTTATCCTCATACGGCCTTAGGGCAGTAATCCCCTCCCGCTCAAGATTCTTTATAAGAGAAAACATCAGCCCCAGGAGTTTATCGCCCTGCCCGCCGCACTCTATTACTGTGACCTCACTATCAGTCCTTTTTATGACGGCATAGGCCTCGTTTGCAAGCCATACCTCTTCTTTGGCAAGAAGCATCTGATAATCTTCCTTTGAACGCCTCACCTTGAATGTCTCTGCCTTATGAAGTGAAAGAACCTTCTCAAGGTCCTTTTCGCTGCCTTCATACCTGCTGATGTTAATCGGCGAGACGTCCTTCCATAAAAGGGATCTTTCCGTAAGAGTAAAAACAATAGACCTTCCCCCATACTCCCAGCCAAAATTGCCATATCGTTGTCTGTCGCCGCCGAGAACAGACATACCGAATTCGTCCGCCTCCATCTTTGTAATGGAGTAATGCATTAACTTCTGCATAAGATGCTGGCCGCGAAAGTCCGGATCCGTTGCAACCCCTCCAATCCCGCCAACCTTTACAGTTTCTTCCCCAACGAGAATATCCAGTGGAAATACCCCCACATGACCTACAATCTT
>CBDUUU010000150.1:0-2816 GCA_965370485.1 uncultured bacterium | reverse complement strand
CGGGTAGAGCGCGCCTCTCTTCTCCTTCTTGATAGGAAAAAAGGGGAGCTAAGGGTTAGTGCCTGCCAGGGGTTGAGTGAGGATGTTGTCAAAAATACGAGATTGAAACTCGGGGAGAAGATATCGGGGTGGGTCGCGGAGAAAGGAGAGCCTCTTTTGATTGAGGATATCGAGATGGACCCTGCCTTTAAACAGCGCAGTCATGAGAGATATTATACCCGTTCTCTCCTGACCGTTCCCCTGAAGGCTGAGGGTGAGGTAGTTGGAGTTCTTAATGTGAATAATAAGGTTTCAAAGGCTGTCTTCAATTCGGATGACCTGCGCATTGTTTCTGTTGTAGCAAATCAAGCCGCTGTCATAATCAGAAATATTCAGCTCCACAGGGAGATTACCGAGCGAACGAGGATGCTCGTTGAGGCAGACCGTTTGATTTCACTCGGGTTTCTCTCGGCAGGTATAGCGCACGAGATAAATAATCCGAATACGTTTATACGCACAAACCTACAGACCTTTAAGAAATTCTGGGAGGTAATTGACGAGGTGTTAAAGGAAAACAATGCCCTGCCGGCAGAGACAGCTAAGAAGGTTGATTTTATTCGCAGGGAGATGCCATATCTTATTGCAGGAATGGCTGAGGGGACCGACCGGATTATTAATATTGTCAGGGATGTGGGTAGTTTCAGCAAAAGGAAAGTCTCCGGGAGTGTAGAATTACTTAATATGAAAGAGCCGGTAGAGAAGGCACTTCGGTTGGTGGAGAACCGCCTGAAGCAGGCGGATGTCCTGAGAAAGGAAGAGTTTGAAGAAGACAACTTTCCCGTAAAGGGCGATTCTCTTTCTCTTTCTCAGGTATTTGTTAACATTTTTAATAATGCCATAGACTCGATGAAAGGCGCGAAGATGAGAGAACTCACTGTCCAACTCAAGAAAGAAAAGGGGCAGGTTGTAGTTGCGGTCGGGGATACCGGGGAGGGCATCAAGAGCGAAGATATAAAAAAGGTTTTTGACCCCTTCTATACAACCAAGAGGGCGGAGTCTGCAGGATTGGGGCTTTTTATCTCCCAGGGGATTATAAGGGAGCACCTGGGAAAGATAGAGGCAGAGAGCACCCATGGTGCGGGGACGCGGTTTACTGTAAGGCTGCCGGAGGCAGAAAAATGAAAGTTCTCATAGTGGATGATGAAGCACAGGTGCTTGAGGCCGTCAGCAGGGCGCTGCGTTTTGAAGGGATTGAGGCTGACTTATCCGATAGCGCAGATAAGGCATTGAAGATGATGCAAAAGGAGCTCTACGGCATTGTTATCCTCGATGTTATTATGCCCGGGACAAGCGGGCTGGAACTTTTAGGAAAGATTAAGGAAAACAGCCCCCTTTGCAATGTGATTATGATGACAGGATACGCCTCTATTACGAGCGTAGTGGATGCCATTGCCGCGGGGGCTTGCGACTATTTTATAAAGCCCTTTGATGACGTGCAGGAGCTCATCAGGGTAGTTAAGGATGCTATGGCAAGAATCGAGCGGTGGAGAAAGACGCTCCGGGTGAGGGAATCTCTATAGTGCCTAAAGAACAGATCGGATCAATTCTGGTAAAAAGGGGTTTGATTACCCCTGCCCAGCTTGAGAGTGCGCTTCGCCAGAAGCGCAGGCATGGGGGTTTTCTCGGTCAGACCCTCACTGATATGGGTTACATCGATGAGGAAAGTTTGACCACTGCCCTGAGTGAGCAATTAAACATTCCCAGGGTAGGATTAGACACCTTCAACTTCGACCCGGAGCTTGTCCGCCTTATCCCGCTGGATGTAGCCGCGCATTATAATGCGATAGTCCTGTCCAGGGCTGATGGTGTTCTCACCGTGGCGATGGCGGACCCCTTGAATGTCAATGTGATTGATGAACTGAGGCTTGTAACGGGCTGCCAGGTAGAGTCTGTTTTCTCTACGGCAGATGAGATAAGGCGTGCCATTGAGAAATGCTACCCCTCTGCGAAGGGGGATAGAGAGACAGAGCCCCGGACAGAGGTTGGGGAGGCGGTCCCTGAACAGATAGAGAAGCAGGCGCTTGATGCGCCGATTATCAAGCTGGTAAACGCCATCATTAACGATGGTGTCAGAAAGGGGGCAAGCGATATCCATATAGAGCCCGAGGAGCGGGGTCTGGGTGTCCGCTATCGCATCGATGGGGTTTTGCATAGGGTCCCCGGACCGTCTGCGGAGCTTGCGCCGTCAATTATATCCCGCGTAAAGATAATGGCTGATATGGATATTGCCGAGAGACGTCTTCCTCAGGATGGGCGTATTCCGTTCAGGCTCGGGGAGAAAGAAATTGAGCTTAGGGTTTCAAGTTATCCTGTTATTTACGGTGAAAACATCGTGATGCGCGTTCTTGACAAAAGCAGTGCGCTTCTCAGCCTTGAAGAGCTGGGGCTTAACTCATCTGTGCTTGAGAGATTCCACTCCCTGATAACCAGGCCTAACGGAATTATATTCGTCACTGGGCCAACGGGATGCGGCAAGACAACCGCGCTCTATGCGGCGCTGTCTTCCATCAACTCGGTGGATAAGAATATCCTTACTCTTGAAGAGCCTGTAGAGTATAGGTTAGAAGGCATTCGGCAAACCCAGGTAAATCCAAAGGCAGGGTTAACATTTGCCACCGGTTTGAGGAATATGCTCAGACAGGATCCTGACATCATTATGGTCGGCGAGGTCCGGGACCTTGAGACGGCTCAGATTGCCGTGCGGGCCGCCCTCACCGGGCACCTGGTCTTTACCACGCTTCATACAAATGATGCTGTGGGGGCTGTAAGCAGGCTTG
>CBDUUU010000149.1:0-2827 GCA_965370485.1 uncultured bacterium | reverse complement strand
TAATAAATGCATGATTATGGGGGTCGTTATGTAATACGGGAGATTTCCCACAACCTTTAGCTTTTTATTTTGAGAAGATAAGCCGGCAAGGTCCATTTTCAGAAAATCTCCCCTCACCACCCTGACATTTGGCGAATCTGAGAACCTTGCCCTGAGATGCCGGCAAAACCCCTCATCGATCTCCACGGCTATGACAACTTTCGCCTTTTTTGCAAGGCCCTCAGTCAAGGCACCGAGCCCTGCCCCTATCTCAAGTACCTCATCCACCGAATTCAAACCAGAGGCTCCGACTATCCCTTCAATAACATCTTTATCTACAAGAATATACTGGCCCAGCCTTTTCCTTAAATGAACCCCGTTAGAAGGCTCGCAGCGGGGTTTTCTAATGGGGCGAAGCACATCTGCCGACATCTCTGTCTCCTTCAAACGGACTTCACTGCGCGTCTTCGCACAACCTCCGAGGCCATTCTCACCGCCTCGATGAGGCTTTTCTCGCTGGCTTTCCCCTTCCCGACGATATCATAACCTGTGCCATGGTCCACCGAGGTGCGGACAATGGGAAGACCAAGGGTAATGTTCACCCCCAAACCAAATGTCTGCATCTTAAAAGGGATTAATCCCTGGTCGTGGTACATAGCCAGGATAAAATCATAATTCTTCCATGTGCCGCTTCCAAAGAAGCCATCTGCAGAGAAGGGGCCCTCTGCCATTATACCGCTCTCTCTTGCCCGGCGAATGGCCGGTATAATCTCCTCTCTCTCTTCCCTGCCGGAGAGGCCGCCATCTCCACAATGGGGATTAAGCCCTAAAACGGCAATGGCGCTCCTAACCAGGCCAAAATCTGCCGCCGAGGATTCTATAAGTTTTACGGTCTCAAGAATCCTTTTTTTTGTGACAAGCCGTCCTACGCTCTTGATAGGAACATGCCTTGTGAGAAGCACAACCCTGATACGCCCGGCGGTAAGCATCATTGCGAACTTCGATGTGTGAGTAAGTTTGGAAAGCAGCTCGGTATGACCTCCGCAAAACCCGGCCCGCAAAACAGCTTCCTTATTAATGGGGCAGGTGACAACAGCATCTACCTCTCCCGAAAGGGCAAGGCCTGCCGCCTTTCTGACATAATCAATAGAGGCCCTCCCGCACATTACACTTGCCCTCCCCTTCTTCAGGGCACTCAGGCGAATGTTTTTCAGATCGACTACATCGATTATTCCCGCCTTCCCTTCTCCGTCTCTGAGATTTTCTATCGCATTAACAAGCAGTGGAAGCCGCAGTGACTTGACCGCCTCTTCTAAGACATCTGCCGAGCCGATAAGAAATGGCCTGCACAGCCCCGACAATTTAGAGGAGGCATACGCCTTAGCAAGTATCTCGGGGCCTATGCCTGCGGCATCACCCATCGTAATCGCAACAGCCGGTTTCATTGCTGTATTATCTTAATATATGTCTTCTCCCTTAGCCCGCTCACAAACCCATCCCATGCCTTCTCAAGACCTTTTCTGTAAAGAAGTTCTTCAATCTCAACCCTCACCTCATCCAGACTCCTGAGAAAAGGCTGCCGCCTGTCTTCCAGCTTGACAATACAAAACCCATCCCCTATCTTTATGGGGCCGCTTACCTGCCCAATGTCAAGCCTCGCAACAACTTCCCTTATCTCCGGAATCAAAGACGTCAGGGGAATGAAGCCAAGAAAGCCTCCCTTCTGCGCCATAGAACCGTTTGAATACCGCCTCGCAGCTGCCGCAAAATCCACTCCATTTTTTAACTCAGAGTCCACATCCTTAAGCCCATTGCCTCCATTGAGAAGTATCTGGCTGAGCGAGACCTCGCCCGGGGCCTCTCCTGCACTACGGTGCTCATCGTAATACGCCTTTATCTCACCGGAAGACGGTCTGGAAACTGAGGCAGACACCCTCATCTTCAACTTGTTTATCAGAATATCTTTCTCAAGTCCCCCTTTTAAATCGGCCTTTGCATAGGAGGCAAGCATCTTCCTCTCAATCAGTTTATCAAGAGCCGTCCTCTCGGCCTGCCTCAGCTTATTGTCCCTGTCTTCCTTGTTGCCGGAGGCCTCTATGCGAATCCTCTCAGGGGCAAAAAAGACCTCGAATTCGCTCTGCAAAATAAACTCATCCCCGACTATCGCCAGAACCCTTTCTATCGTAGCAGCGGATGTATTGGTGCCTGCTAACAGGAAAGAGAGAATCCCGCCGAGCAAGAGATATCGTATTTCCACTGCACTTTGCCTTTTTTCTTTAGTGGTCGGGCTACTTTTTCTCAGGCTTACCCTTAGGTTTTGGCGGAGTCACAGAGCCTATATTCATAGAGCTGCATTTAGGACACTTATACATCTCCATCTCCATTCCCGGTGTTGGCATCTCCCCTTTTTTACGCACCACAGGTTTGATTATGAAGATGTGCCCGCAATCCCTGCATTTATAGGCGCGATAGGCACTCTTTACCCCGCACTTCTTGCACTTGATAGGAAACCTCTGGCCAGAGACAATCTTCGTCTGATACACAGTATCACAGCTGTCGCACATAACATCCGCCATATAGGTGTACTTCTTGGGTATCAGCCTCTTGGTGATAAAGGCTAGTGACAGCGCTATAACCACTATCAGCACGATAGCCTTCATCTTGTCCTTATTAACTACATTCTTGTCCTTCACGTCCTTATTTTCATCAGCCATTTACTCTCACCTCCTTAACTATATTTGTAACCGTCTGTCATGCTGAATTTATTTCAGCATCTCAATTAGACCCTGAAACGAGTTCAGGGTGACATTAGCGCGTGAACGCTTACTTGATATTTTACACACGCTCC
>CBDUUU010000148.1:0-2861 GCA_965370485.1 uncultured bacterium | reverse complement strand
ACTAATAACAAAAGGCCCATATTCTCTGTGTAGAAACCCGCTGTATCTTTTTAGCCTGGCCGGGGCATTGGGCGCAGGTCTCTGCACCAAAACGTTTACCGTACCGTTGGTTATTCTTTTCACCTTTTCTGTCTATTATCCGTCGGTTATAAAAGGGGAAGAGCGCAAACTTCGCGGGAAATTCGGGGCTGAATATGAATCATATTACAAGAGGGCTGCAAGATTAATTCCGTCGTTTCGAAACTTTGCAGAAGACGATACAACCTTGATTACCTCTAAGGTCTTCCGCAGGGGCATTACTGACCTCCTGTTTTTTATCGTTCTCGTTGGTATCTTTGAATTCATAGAGGGATTACACAGAGTCGGCTGGCTTGCTGCCCTTTATAAAATTTATTAGGTCTTTGAGCCGAAAGAGGGAAAATGTTGCTGCCCCCGCTGTAATCGAGGCCAGGACCTGAATGAGTTTTTCCCACAGGCTCGGCGTCTCTACCGATAATGCCCCTGCCACCAGCCAGACGACAGCGCCCATAAGACCGGAGGCGGTTAATATGCCAAGAAACCAGCGGATGGGGCGCCTCCCGCCGAGCCCGCCGACCCGCCCCCTCAGGTAATGGAGAAGAAGCGCTAAATTGAGTATCGCCGAGATGGAGGTGGCTAAGGCAAGGCCCCCAACCTTCATCGGCCTCATCAGTATAAGATTGAGGGCGATATTGCAGAGCATAGCAGCACTTGCGGCTTTTACGGGGGTGACCATATCCTGCAGAGAGTAAAAACCCCTGCTCAGGATGTGCACCCCGCCATAGGCAAAGAGCCCGATGCAGTAATAGGCAAGGGCAGAGGATGCAATATGAGTAGAATATGCCGTAAATTCATTACGTTCAAACAAGAGGGATATAATGGGCCTGCGAAGCACTATCAGCCCAACTGCAGAGGGAATCATTAAGGTGGTGACCATTCTGAGCCCATAGGAGACTGTTTCTCTAAACTTATCTGTATTTCCGGTTGAGGCAGACTTTGCCAGCAGGGGGAATATCGCCGTTGCCGTGGCTATGCCAAAGACGGCAAGGGGAAACTGCATAACCCTGTTTCCATACCAGAGGGCAGAGATTGCGCCTTCTCCGACTATGGAACTGTAAGAGGCGCATATGCTGTCAACAAAGGTGTTGAGCTGATATACTGCAAGACCGAAGGCAGCAGGTGCCATAAGCCTGGTTATCTTTTTAATCATGGGATGGCTCATATTAAATCTTCCTGTTAAACTAACCCCTTTCTTTCTGAGGGCGATGAACTGGGCTGATAATTGTCCAATCCCGCCAATGACAACGGCAGCGGCAAGTCCATGGATGGGCTTGTCGGAGCGGCTCACAAAGAAGATGAGAAAGATAATCATAGATATGTTTAGTATTATCGGGGAGATAGCAGGTGTGGCAAAATGCCTCAGAGAGTTCAGGACGCCCATTATAAGGGCGGCAAGCCCGATAAAGAACAGATAGGGAAAGAGCAGTCTCAGCACGTCAGAGGTCAGGGCAAGCTTTTCCGGCTGTGCCGCAAAACCGGGGACAATCAGTCTTACTATAAAAGGGGAGAGGATAATCCCTGCAAGGACAACCCCTGCGAGTATTATTGTGAGCAATCGAAAGACCGCCCCGGCTAATTCAAATGCCTCCTTCTTTCCTTTTTTTGTGAGTTCCTCTGTAAATACAGGTATGAAGCTTGAGCTGAGCGCACCCTCGGCAAAGAGGCGCCTGAACAGGTTTGGGATGCGAAAGGCGGCAAAAAATGCCTCTGCGAGGATGCCTGTTCCGAAATGGCTGGCAATCAGCATGTCCCTCACAAAGCCGAGTATGCGGCTTCCGAGGGTGGCTGTGCCAATTCCGCCTGCGCTCCTTATGAGCTTGCCCGGTGACTGCATTGTTAAATGCTGTCCATCCTCTTTCTCAATAAGTTTGGGCTTCTTTTGCCATGAATTACAGCCAGAACAATTATTCTTTCTTCTTCGACCAGATAGGCAATTTTGTGCCGCTCACTATTCTCTTAAAAACATCTTCACAAGGAGAACCTAAATCAGGATTCTGGTGATATGCCCTCAACCTTTCATCGATTACTTTCGCGAAAAAAGGCACCTCGTCCGTCTTCGGACAACTCTGCTCTGGAATTGTGGCACTCTTTGAGATATTTGTCAATAATTCTTTGAAGTAATGTTTTTTCAACCGTGAATGCTTTAGATGCTGAAACAAGTTCAGCATGACAAAGGTAAGGTTGTCTCGGCGGCTTATTTTTGCTTGCGTCGGAGGGCGCCATAGCCTATAATGCAGACAGGAGGTGGTGATATGCCACGAAAGAATCCGAACTCTACTTCAAGCTCCAGGTTGACTCGGGCCTTAGGGAACTGGATGAGGGCAAAGGTATTTCACATCAAAAGGTCAAGGAGCGCAGTGATGGATGACAGCTATAATTGCGGGTCGCATTGACTCATGGTTTTTGTTACCCAACTTAGGTCATTGCCTCATTAGAATGTTACCGAAAATTTGAAAGTAATCAAAAAAATCTTTGGTAATGGCTCTGTAAGGACCCAGGCCATAGCAAATGGAACCGTGACTATATCTATGAGCTCCGATTTGAGCATCGCTATTCTATCGCTTTCAAAGAAGACCTATTGGATGTCTTATCTGTTAGGTAATCCATTAAATTTATCAATTAATTATTGGGTAACATTTCTCAATGAGGCAACGCGGTATCAATTATAATTGTCCTTCATCAATCAATATCAATCAAGCTGGAAAGGAGGTGGCAGAGAGCTTGAGTTGTCGTGGCATTTCTACATATAAAGTAAAAACGCAAAAAAGTTGAAAAGATCAACT
>CBDUUU010000147.1:0-2874 GCA_965370485.1 uncultured bacterium | reverse complement strand
TGATATGAGCCTCATCTACCACTATAACAGTCTCCTTTCCGTCACGGCTGTTATTTATAAGCAAGTCCTGCAATGTCTCAAGAAGAAAGTCGGTCATAAGTTCGCTTTTTCTGTCAGCCAATTTCAACGGGTTCAAGCCCCTTACTATTGCACGAAGAAGCTCAGGGAAGGTAAGCTGCGGGTTGGAGACATAGGCAAATTTATACCTTTCCCCGAGACTGCGCATAAGGGCATGTCCAACGATGGTCTTGCCGCATCCAAAGACGCCTGTCATAAAGCCTGCCCCCATCCCCTCAGTAACTGTGTAGGTCAGCTTCATCAGGGCGTCCTCATGCTGCGGCGAATAATACAAGAAACGCGGGTCCGGCGTATTTTTGAATGGTTTCTCTTTTAGATTCCAGTATTTCTCGTACATTATACCTCTAGTGTAGTTGCCCGATTCATCGGGCTGAAATACGCCTCATAAATGAGGCACCCTCCTATTCGCCTCATAAATGAGGCAACTACACGGTTGACTGAATATCTGCTCGTACATTATACCTCTAGTGTAGTTGCCCGATTCATCGGGCTAAAATACGCCTCATAAATGAGGCACCCTCCTATTCGCCTCATAAATGAGGCAACTACAGAATTGACTGAATATTTGCTACCATTATTTCCCTGCAATCCAGGATGTAATCTTTTTCCTGTACTCTTCCAGATTCATGCTTGCCCCTGTCGGAAGTGCCTTTAATGGCTCTGCCTGAACCTCCGGAGGGGGAGCAGACGCCTTCACATCAACCCCTATCTCCGTTACACGCGCTACCTCCTCCACCGTAGTCCTGCCCGAGATAATCTTGGAGAGCCCGTCACCTTTCAACTCCAGCATGCCCCCTTCCTGCGCCTTCCTCTTAATTGTGGCAGAGCTTACCCTTTCTATGATAAGCTCCCTTATCTCATCCGAAACGTGAAAGAGCTCAAAGATTCCAATTCTGCCTTTATATCCTGTCCCCTTGCAGAATGAACAGCCCCTGCCTCTGTAGAAGTGATATTCCTTTTCTGAATCCAGGCCAAGCCGCTCGACCAGTGCCCTTGCCGGCTTATACTGCTCCCTGCACTTCCGGCAGATTGTCCTGACAAGGCGCTGTGCAATCACCCCTGTGATTGAACCGGAAATCAAAAAGGGCTCAACCCCCATTTCCACAAGCCTTGTTATGGCGCCTGCCGCATCATTTGTATGCAGTGTCGAAAAAACGAGGTGCCCTGTGAGGGCGGCCTGGATTGCAATCCCCGCTGTCTCAATATCCCTTATCTCCCCTACCATTATTATGTCAGGGTCCTGTCTTACTATTGAGCGCAAACCGGAGGCAAATGTAAGTCCTGCCATAACAGAGACCTGAATCTGGCGAATAAAAGGCAGTCTTGTCTCAACGGGGTCTTCTATGGTAACAATGTTTTTCTCTATGGTATTTACCTTGCTGAGGGCAGAATACAGGGTAGTCGTTTTTCCGCTTCCTGTAGGCCCTGTGGCAAGTATTATCCCCCAGGGATGAGATATCATCTCCTCAAGTTGGCTGAGGGCAATAGGGGATAGTCCCAGCTCATCCATCCCTAAGAGTGCGGTAGAGGGATTTAACAGCCTTATTACAATGTTCTCCCCATAGACTGTGGGAATCGTCGATACACGCGCATCTATTTCCTTTTTGTCGATTATTCTTTTAAAATGCCCGTCCTGAGGTATTCGGCTGGTTGCAATATCCAGGTCTGCCATAACCTTAACGCGGGATATAATCGCCAGCTCAAGGGTCTTTGGAGGGGAGGGTATCTCATACAGGATACCGTCTATGCGAAATCTTATCCGCAGTACCTCCTCATCCGGCTCAATGTGAATGTCGCTTGCCCTGTCTCGCACAGCCTGGGTTACTATAAGCTCTACCAGCTTACTTACCGGCGTCTCCTTTGTTATGTCCTGCCCCTGCCCGACCTCGATGCCTTCGAGTTTTCCGACAATCTCGGTGCCATAGGCAGTGGAGCCGCCGTAATTATGCTCTATTGCCTCTTTGAGGTCATCCTCAGGGGCAAGACAGGTCTCCACATCACAACCGGACTTTGTCCTGAGCCTGTCCAGCACTACAAAATCGGCTGGGTCTGCCATTGCCACAGTGAGGGTGTTCTCTATCTTGAATAACGGACAAACCAGATATTCGCTTGCCATTTCTTTCGGGATAAGCTTAATTATCTCAGGGTCAATTACATAGTTGGATATGTCAATAAACGGGATGCTCATCTCCTTTGCAATAACAGTATAAATTTCCTCCTTTGCGGCAAAGCCCATCTCGACGAGCACCTGCAGAAGCGGGAGCTTGCCTCTGGCAGCCCTGCGCTCTGCCTCTTCGAGCTGTTCCCCGGAGATAAGCCGGCCGGATAGTAAAATTTCACCGAGATGCCGCGGGTCAATACTCATTTTTCACCGAGAAGCGACCTGATTGCTGCAAGCAGCTCTTCATGCTCAAATGGCTTTGTCATATAGACATCTGCCCCTTCCCTGAGGCCATGCCTCTTGTCTTCCTCTGCCGCCTTCGCCGTTAAAATAATCACGGGTGTCCCCTTAATCTGCTCCTCATGCTTTATGATGTATGTTGCCCTGAGCCCGTCTATCAATCCCGGAAGAACAACATCCATAATAATAAGGTCGGGCAGAACCTCCCTGGCAATTTCCAATCCTCGAGCAGCATTTCCTGCAGAATGTATTTTAAAACCCTCTCCCTCAAGCCTGATTCTCAACGCCTCTTTCAGGTCATATTCATCCTCTACTATGAGAATAGTTTTCATAGCCGCCTCCCCATAGCCTCATAAATGAGGCAACTACACTGTTGGCCTTCAGCATTTTGCTCC
>CBDUUU010000146.1:0-2933 GCA_965370485.1 uncultured bacterium | reverse complement strand
GCTCTCGGCCTGCCCATGAGCTGATTTTTTCCTTCTTATGGTGACTCTTCAGCATTGCCTTATTCCTCTCTTGCTTTACTGTGCATGTTAGAGTAAGGGGTTATCGCGCGCTACTGCGAAAAAATAAGCTGTACCTGGCGCCTTTTAAAGAGAGACTCACCTCGATAGACGAGTTAAGAAAATGGAAGGGGTTGGTAGGGGAAAGAGAAAGGCTTATTTCAAGGCTCGAAAAACAGCCTCTGTGGTATGGGGTTTTGAAGGAGATAAGTAATATAGTTTCTGAAGGCATAGTATTGGAGTCTATTCGTTCGGTTTCCCTATCGGATAAAAGGATGGGGCTGAATATAAAGGGTCATCTTGCCATTGGAGAGCTAACTTTCAGTAAGTTCCTGATAAGCCTGGATGATTCTCCGTTTTTCAGGGATGTGGTGTTAATCTCCAGAAAAGAGGAAGGAGGGAGAATAAGTTTTGAACTCATCTGCGCTCTTGTCTATTAGCAGGCTTGGAAGGCCGGTCAAGAGCCTTATTATCCTCGGGATGGTGCTCATCGGTCTGTTATTATTTTTCTTACTCATCACCTTACCACAAACCCGGCTCCTCAATGGTTTAAAGATGCAGTTTAAGGCTGAGCAGAAAAGGCTTGAGACTGAAAGGCTTCAGTTGTTAAGTATCCCCGAGATGAAAAGTGAGATGTCCCAGCTGAAGTCGAGATACGCGCTCCTGCAGAAGCGCCTGCCTGACGGCGAGGTGACCCTTGAGATTATTAAGCAGCTGACTGAGGAGCTTGGAAGGTTTAATATAAAGCTGATTTCGCTGGTTCCGGGGGCGGGGGAGTGTCCGGAAGAGGGGATAAATGAAACAACCATTGAGATACTTATGCAGTCAAATTATGAGGCGGTCGGGCGTTATCTTGAAGCGGTTAGAAACTTGCCATTTTTATTCCGGATAAAGGATATTGCAATAGAAAGAGAAGAGGCAAGAGGCAGGCTCAATGTGCGGCTCGTTCTGGCAACATATAGTTTGAAATGAAGATGACTAAGACATCGAAGGAGTTGATAGGGACAGGGTTTCTTGCGGCGGTCCTGGTCCTGGCTGTTATAAATGCCCTGAATAGGACAAAGGAACGGTGCCCGGTTAAGGAAAACTCCGGGCAGAGGCAGACCGCGGAGTCCGTCCGGAAGTCTCCCCCGAGCCGGTTGGAGCGGCAGGAAGAAAGAATTAAGATGAAATGGGGCAGAGACCCGTTTTTCAAGCAGGGCACAACAGAGGGAGAAGAAGTCCATGAGCCGATAGGCGAAGAACTCTCTCTAAAAGGCATCTTATGGTCAAAGGAAAGACCGACTGCCCTGATTAATATGCAGGCAGTCGGCGAGGGAGAATCTGTTTCAGGCTATGTTGTTGTTGACATACAGAAAGATAAGGTTATTTTAAGAAAGGATGGTAAGGATTATGAATTTAAACTTGAGAGGTAAGCCTAAGCTGCTAATTGTATTGTCCTTGTGTTTTTTCGCCCTTGCGGGAAATGCGGCAGAACAAGAGGGCACAATAACAGTTAACTTCGCTGATGCGGACGTAAGATATGTTCTGGATACGCTTGCGAAGCAGAGGGGTCTTAGCATTGTCCTTTCAGATAAGGTCCAGGGCAATATAAACATACGGTTTGAGGATGTCCCGTTCTGGGATGCATTCGAGGCAATACTTGAGGTGAAAGGATTTGGATATGAGAGGGTCGGCAGGATTGTAAAGGTCGCCACCTTCGAGGAGCTGGAGAGCCAGAGAAAGGAGAAGGAAAAGGTAATTTGCAGGATGGAGATTGAGATATTTCGCCTGAGGTTTGCGAATGCGCGGGAGATCGAGAAAACGGTTAAGACATTCCTCTCGTCCAAGGGAAGCACAGCCATCCACTACGGCACCGTGCGCGGCGGCTGGACCGTTGCGGGGATAGGACAGGGAGAAGCGGGAGTAGTTCCAAGGGCTGAGGATAAGAACGAACCGTTTCCGATGATACTTATAGTGAGAGATTTCCCTGAGAATATCGAGAAGATAAGAGTGATTATTGAGCAGCTTGATGAGTCCCCGAAGCAGGTTCTTATTGAGGCATTAATCGCTGAGGTGGGCTATGACAGGGAAAGGGGTGTGGGGATTGACTGGAAATCTCTCGGGCAGACAGGGGCAGAAGGAGAGGGCGCCTTTATTGTCGGAAAAGGGAAGGAAATAGCCGGGGAGATAGTGGGCGGGAAGGTCATGGGCGAGAAGATAGCCCTGCCAATAAAGGGTTTTACCGGGGGGCTCGCACTCACATACAGGCATCTGACAGGGGCAAAGTTTGAAGCGGTTATCCGTGCATTAGAGCAGGAGGATAAGGCAAATATCCTTTCAAGACCAAGGATGCTGGTTCTCAATGGGCACGAAGGTACAATCCATGTAGGGAAAAAATACCCGATATTTTCAACTATTCTCTCACCGGATACAGGGAGGCCCGTAAGTGACAGCATTGACCGCTATGAACCTATTGGTGTTATGCTGCAGGTTGTCCCCGTTATATGGGAAAATGGCCGTGTTAATCTGGCGATTCATCCAAGGGTAACTGCCCTTGGAAATAACGTTGCAGGCCCCTTTACAGTGACGAAGGAAATTATTACCAGAGAGGTTGATACAAATATAACTGTTAACAGCGGGGATACAGTCGTGATTGGCGGGCTTATAAAGAGCGAGGATAAGATATCGCAATACAGGGTTCCCTTCCTTGGCCGAATCCCCATTCTTGGATGGTTCTTTCGCAGAGAGAATAAGACAATCGAAAAAACAGAGCTGTTTATTTTCATCACGCCGTCGATAATAAAGGAGGCGGTGCTGACAGAAAGCGAGCAGACCAGGTTCAGTGAGTCGCAAGAGAGTCTTAAAGAAGAAATAAAATGACTGAAGAGAAATCC
>CBDUUU010000145.1:0-2940 GCA_965370485.1 uncultured bacterium | reverse complement strand
GGAAGGTATACGACGGTAGGTTTAGATAAGGAATAACGGGAGGTAAATATGGAGATGGCAATAGTGATAGCCGGTGTGGCGCTTGCTTTTAGCCTGCCCGGCATGGGTTCGGCAATTGGGGTTGGGCTGGCAGGGGCGGCCTCTACGGGGGTCATGAGCGAGGACCCTCAGAAGTTTGGCAGGCTCCTGATACTCGTAGGTCTTCCCGGCACACAGGGAATCTACGGGTTTGTAGCCGGGTTTTTGACCCTTATTCGCCTGGGGCTGATCGGGGCAGGCCCGCCTCTCGTGCTTAGCCCGTCGCAGGCATGGCAATTTTTCTTTGCGGCATTACCTGTGGCGCTGACCTGCTTGATTTCCGCTATTCACCAGGGGAAGGTATGCGCAGGCGGCGTAGAGATGACTGCAAAGCAGCCTGCCGAGTCCGGTAAGGCAATGGTAATGGCAATCTTCGTCGAGTTTTATGCCGTTCTCGGCTTTGTTGCTACCTTTCTCCTGCTCTTTGTAGGGATTAAGTTATAATGGCTATAGATGATATCTTAGCGAGGATTAGCTCTGATACCGGCAAAGAGGTGGATTCTCTTGAGAGGGATGCGGAGAAGAAGATAAAAGTGATTAGGGCAGAGGGTGAAGAAGAGGCAGGCTCTCTCAGGAAGGGGATACTCGAGGATGCCCTTGGGCAGGTTGAGGCAGAGAGGGCAAGAAGGTTGTCTATGGAGAGGGTTGAGGGCAGGCAGGCTGTGCTGCGCGAGAAGCGGCGGAGCCTCCGCGAGGTCTTCGAAGAGAGCTGGGGGAGGCTTCAGGAGACGCAGGATGAGCGCTATTGCGAGATATTCAGACGCCTATTATCGACGATGGCGAGCTCTGCCGACGGAGAGGTATTTATCCGCAAGCTCGATAGGGAAAGAATAACCGGCGATTTCCTGGAGGGGATAAATCGCACCTTTTCTGCCTCAGGCAGGAAAACAAGGGTGAAGATGGCCGGAGAGTTCGCGCAGTTTACGGAAGGCGGTTTTATCCTCAAGGAGGGGCGCAAGCAAACAGACTGCACATTTGGCTCTCTCTTTGAAATGTTAAGGGAAGAGATTGAGCCTCAGACAGCGAAGATGCTCGGCTTGACAGGCAGGAGCGATGTATGTTACCCTTAGCCCTGTAAGAGCAAATGTCATATGCCTCATAAATGAGGCAACTACATGTGAGGCAGCTACGTGGTTGGTTGAGTATTTACATTTTGTTGTGGGGAACTGTGGGGGGTTAGCTATGAAGAGAAATTGCCGGGGACTTTTGCTGGTGGTTGGTTTTATCTGCTGTGGGGCGTTTGTTGCAGAGGCGGATGCAGGGCTGAGCGGCGATCTGCAGCTGCGCGGATTTTATCGCAAGGATTTCAGCCTGGATACGGCGGCATCTGAGGACTGGTTTGATGCCTCCATCCGTGTGTCGGTTGAAGAAGAGTTGACAGAGGATATTGGTGCCTTGTTGAGGATGATATGCCAGAGGGACTGGGGAGAGGCAACATCGGACAATACGAATGTGGATGTTGACCTGGCAGTGCTCACAATTAAAAATATCTGGAAAACGCCTGCCACAGTGTTTGCGGGCAGACAGGAGCTGCTTTACGGCGAGGGTTTTCTGGTCGGGCGGAATAGTAATTACACCTCAGGTAAGTATGAAAGGGGCCTGCGCAAGGCATTCGATGCCCTGAAGGTTTCGCTAAACTTCGAGCCATTTATCTTTGATATATTTCAGGCGAAGCTCGACGAGGCATATAGCGGCGCGGACGCCAACCTGCTCGGGGCGAATCTCACCTATAATTATTATGATACGGGGAGCTTCGACTTCGGTGTCTTTCAGAAGTCAACCGGAGAGGATGATACCTCTACCCTGGCATTTAGTATCAGAGGGGAGGGTAATATTATTGCCATCCCGGGGCTTTTGTTAAAGGGAGAGGTTGTTCCTCAGTATGGAGACTATAGTATAGGCCGCAAGCGGGAGGCAATCGGCGGATATGCAGGGTTTGTCTACAGCTTCGAGAACAAATGTATCCCGCACCCATACTTCGGGGCAAACTATATATCGATGAGCGGAGACGACGGGAGTATTGCCGGTGACTATAAGGGGTTCGACCCGCTTTTCGATGACGAGCTCTATGGGGAAATCAATGAGGTCCATCCCCAGGGGCTTCGCACGAATGCCAACATCCTGAACCTCAAGCTCGGATGTAAGCCGACGGGGGTTCTTTCGATAGACCTTGATTATTATGACTTCAAGCGGAATGAGGCGCCCGGCGGCATAGATGCATTCGGGACCGAGATTGATCTGAGATTTGCTTATGACTATGACAGCAATACAGTGTTTGCCCTGACTGCCGGATGGTTTGACCCTGATGATTCTGTAGGAGAAGAGAATGCGCTGCAGGCAGTTGCTTCGGTAAGGAGGAGTTTCTGACCGGATGAGTGGACTGAAGGAGCTGATTAAATTCCCTGTTAGGGATAAGGCCTGGATGGCGAAGGTTGCAATCGGCGGTGTGCTGATTTTTATCCCTGCCGTGGGGTGGATGGCTAAAAACTGGCTCTTGAGGATTGCCATTGGCGGGGCGGGTACGATTTGCCTGTTTTTCCCGATGGGGTATGTAGTTACTTCCCTAAGAGAGGTTGTCAAGGGAAAGAACGATAATCTCCCTAAATGGTCAGACCCTGCAACTTGCCTTGTCCGGGGTGTGATGTGCTTTGTTATTATCCTCACCTACTCGATTATACCCTGGGTCTTCACTGCCCTTACGGTGGTCGGTTTGAGAAGCGGGCGTTTCTTCTCGAGCGTAGCAAGCGGCTTCGGGCTGTGGATAGCAAGTGTTCTGGGATTAATAGCCGGTTTTTTTATCCCTATGGCAATCTGTGAATATGCTGTGAGGGGGAACCTGAAGGTGTGCTTTCAGCTGAACAG
>CBDUUU010000144.1:0-2952 GCA_965370485.1 uncultured bacterium | reverse complement strand
GATAGAGTTCCTATTGATTTAGGAGGTTACCGGTCCGATATTAATAAAAGTGAAAGTCCTTCTCTCAGCAGAGATTAATGTAATAAATTCAAGGGGTGAAACAGCAATTGACCTAAAGTTGGCCAAGGAGACATTGGATATTGTATCTGTAGGACCTCACCATTATTATGACGGGGTGACTAAACAGCTTCTGCCCGATATCCTTGAAGATGCAAGAGATATGGTTATTAGTGTTGCGAAAAACAAGTATGTTGACCTAATCCTCCATCCTCAAATAATTAATAATGTGCTGGATCCAAGACCAATACCCAGGCAGTACTATCAGCAAATGATGAGAGCAGTAAAAGAGAATAATAAAGCTGTTGAATGTACAAGCATTCAGATGCTTAAAGCTGTCCAGCAAGCAATGGTGGAAGGAAGAGCATCAAAATCATGGCAGGATTCAGCTAAAAAATATCTCGGCGAGGCAATAGAGAAAGGTTGGAGCGAGTGGTCGGAAAAGATAACAAATGATTACTCTAATTATATTAAGGCGGTCGTAGAAAGCGGAGTAAAATTTGCTATTGGTACAGATGCCCATAATGAGAGATTACCTAATTGTTTTGGTAATCACCTATGGTTTGGGGAAACGCAGGAGACGGTAGCTTTTCTAAAGCAATACGGAGCAGATGAAAAGAATCTTTGGATACCTCATTTAGAAAGGAATTAGAGGAAATGGCATCAAGAAGAGCCGTTGGCATTGATATAGACTCTCACTCGGTAAAATTGGTCGAGCTTGTCAAGACGGGTTCCCATGTGGAACTTGCAGATTTCTGCGTCCGGGAGATAGGAGACGCCCCGCAGGAGTCGGTCGCCGAGATTTTTCGCAACAAGAGACTGACGGGAAGAGAGGTTGTTGTTTCGTCTCTGCCTGCATCTTCTGTTATCTTAAGAGAGATTACATTCCCCTTTAGTGATGCCAGGAAGATATCCCGTGTCATCAGGTCTGAGGCAGGACCTCACCTGCCTTTTTCTGCAGATGAGGCACCGATTGGTTTTTATTATATCGACAGGCAGCCCTGCAGGGTTATGATGTGCGCGGCCGATTCGAAAGCGGTGCAGACGCACCTCCGGCTCTTTGAAAAGGCTCCTGTAAAGCCGGCCATTCTCCTGCCGGATTGCTTTGCCTTATTTAGCCTTGCCTCTTATGCCGGGATGAGAGATGGACTCGTTGTTCATCTCTCAGAGACTATTGCTTCAATCTGTGTTATCAGGAATGGGTGCCTGAGCTCTGCAAGAAGTCTCCAGGATGCTGCACAGCTTGGGAGGGAGGTTGAGTTTACGTTGAACAGCCTTGCCATTCTTGGGAAGGATATCCCCGGTGAAATTCTTATGTTGGGCGAGGGCAAAAAATTGTCGGACATCTTGCGGGAGGTCTGCGGCAAATTTGACATAAAGCTCAGGGAAGGCCGCCTGCCATCTCAAATAACTCATCATCTGCAGGAAGAGAAAATAGGTGAGGTTATGCAGTCTGCCTCCGTCTTAGTTGGCTTGGGCCTGGTGGGCCTTGGGCTTGTTGAGGGAATGGATAATGTTAATCTGCTAAGAGCAAAAGAAGGCTCACCCCCTCCTCTCAAAAAGGCGCTTGTTACATTGATGGTTACCTGCCTCATAATAATCCTTACAGGTGCCTGTGGTGTCTTCTTTGAGCTGAGGGCAGGCAAGTGCCGTCTCCTTGCCCTTGAGAGGGAGGCGGTCCGGGTCTTTCGCCAGGTTTTCCCGGGTGCATCCAGCCATAGGACAATCCTCGAGATGAGGGGAATGTTGAGGGATAAGGCGGGTATCAGCGGAATGAAACGCACGCCTCTCAGTATCTCGCCGCTAAAGGCACTTTATGAGGTAAGCGCCCATATCCCGCAAGAGGTCTCAGTTGAGATTATGGACTTTTCTTTAAATAGTGATTCTCTCACTATACGCGGGCAGACAGACAGCTCAGGGAATGTTGACATTATAAGGCAGGCCCTGGAGAGCTCCCCTTATTTCAAGACTGTAAAGATAAGAGATGCGGCTGCTGATAGTGTGCATAACAAGATAAAATTTATCATAGAGGCAGCGTTGTGAAGGCTCAAAGGCCGGCTATTACCCTGGGATGCATAATATTGTCTGCATTAGCCCTGTGGCAGTTCGGTATTGAGCCGACCAGGGCAAGGCTAAGGAGGCTGCCGGACAGGATAAGGGGCATGGAAGATGCCCTGAGGGAGATGCAGGAGAGCAGGGACAGGTATCTCGAGCTTGGGCAGGAGAGCAATTCCAACCCGCTTTCTTTTCTTGAGAAGCTTGCTACTGAGGCAGGGTTGAATTACAGATTGACCTACAGGGAATCCGGGGGAGGCAGTGTGGGCGCGGCCACTTCGGTTAAGGCAGAATTGGACGGAGTGACACTCATTGAGCTCAAGGACTATCTTTACGAGGTGGAGCTCTGCCCTTATATTGCCCTGAGCAGTTTTCGCATATCCCGGGAAAGAGGAGGTTTACTAAAAGTGAGCTTTGATGTGTCAGTAAGATAGGAGGCAGAAAATGGACAAGAAGGCGTTGTGTTATACTCAGACAGGGGGCCCTACCCCTACATCTAACGTCAGCTTCGCTTCGATTGCAAGGGCATTCTGGAGATGCAGGGCTGATTTTTCTGCGCTGTATGTGGCAGTCGGGGGGCAGAGGGGCCTGACATTTGACGACATTGTGAGGATAGACGATAGATTAGAGGAAAAGGACGGCGGGCTGTGTTTTTCAGGGACCCCTCTGAGTGAGATAGAGAAGAGCCCCCTGTTTATCACAAGGACATCGAGATTCAAGGCAAGGGGCGAGGAAGACCTGGCTAAGATGGTTGATAACTTGACCAGGAAAGACATTGGCTGCCTGATATACAGGGGAGGAAATGACGGAGCGCAAAAGGCGCTTGAGGCAAGTGAGTAT
>CBDUUU010000143.1:0-2954 GCA_965370485.1 uncultured bacterium | reverse complement strand
GTTTCCTCACACGGCAGGGGTTTATTCTTTTCAATCAGGATATCATTTCTAAGCGCCTGTTGTTTTGTCTCCTCATCTTCTTTTAAGCATATCGTGCCGTAGGAACCATTGGCAACATCATTATTCTCAATATTCTTCAATTCATTAGCAATGCCCTTGGCAACCTTCAGCGGCTCAGTTTCCATTAGCGTTAAGCCCGCATGCAGCGCCGCCCCCAAGGCAACAGCTTCATCTACATTCCCGACCGCGGTTGGGGCAAATCCAAACATTTTCTCCAAACGTTGTATAACCGAGGGAATTCTTGTGCTTCCCCCCACAAGAATAACCTTGTCTGCGTCTGATGCCTTCATCTTTGCCTCATCGAGGGCAACTTCCACCAGCATCTCAATCTTCGCCATATATGGTGATATGGTTTCTTCAAAGTTACCCCTTGATATCCTACACTCCACCCTGCCATCTTCACCCGCCAACATTTTCCCCGTTAGAAATTTTTTTCTAACGGGGCGGGGATGGTATTCTTGCTGATCTGGAAGTGAGGGTGGGGTTTAATGCCCCACCCGAGCTTTCTAACGGGGTTTACTCGTTTCTCCCCTAATGTATCTCTCCGGAGAAATGTATACGAGGGAACCATGAAGTCTTTGAGGGAGCACCTTGTCTTTAACACCAGAACAAGAAGGGATTATATTAACATCACGCCGCAGGTTCAGGAGCTTGTAAGAAAGAGCGGCGTGAAAGAAGGGCTGTGCCTGCTTGTGGCGGCAGGGGTTTAGGGGGTGCTTCTAAATAGCTTTTCTACTCTTTTTATCGCGCAGTAGGGGCCGCACATCGAGCAGACGTCGTCCACGTTGTCCTTTGCCCTGAGCCTTGCCTTCTCGGGGTCGATTGACAGTCTTATCTGTTCATCCCACAGGCGCTTTTCCCGCGCCTTTGAGAGCCTCAGGTCCCACTCCAACGCGCCCTTTACGCCTTTGGCGATGTCGCCTGCATGGGCGGCTATTCTTGAGGAAATAACCCCTTCTTTTACGTCCTCAGGGGTCGGCAGACCGAGGTGTTCAGCCGGGGTAACATAACACAGGAAATCAGCCCCCTCCGCGGCGGCAACGGCCCCTCCTATTGCCCCTGTTATGTGGTCATAGCCGGCTGCTACGTCCGTTACGAGGGGTCCGAGCACATAAAAAGGCGCCCCGTGGCAGAGGGCCTTCTCGAGCTGGACATTTGCCTTTACCTCAGTCAGCGGAATATGTCCCGGTCCTTCAATCATTACCTGGACCCCTGCTGCTGCGGCCCTTTCTGCCAGCTCGCCAAGTGTAATAAGCTCCTGAACCTGCCCTCTGTCGGTGGCGTCGTGCAGTGAACCTGGCCGGCATCCGTCACCGAGGCTTAACACCGCGTCATATTTCCCGGCAAGCTCAAGCAGACGGTCATAGTCTTCATAGAGAGGGTTTTCCTTTTCCTGAGAGACCATCCATTCAACCAGAAATGCCCCTCCGCGGCTGACGATGTTGGTAACCCTGCCTTCGGCTTTTATGTGCCTGATTGCCTCCATAGTGAGCCCGCAGTGAACGGTGATAAAGTCGACTCCGTCACTCAGGTGTTTTTCTATGACCTCAAAAAGTTTGTCCTTTTCCATATCAGAGAGGGGTTTTCCTTTGCTCATTGTTTCTATACCTGCCTGGTAGATGGGGACGGTGCCGACAGGCAGGGGGGAGTTCCTCAGAATCTCTCTTCTTATTTCATCGAGCGGCCCGCCGGTCGAAAGGTCCATTACCGTGTGGGCGCCTGCGTCGATAGAGACCTTTAATTTTTTTAACTCTTCGTCCGGATTTGCCATCTCCGTTGAGGTTCCGATATTAGCATTTACCTTTGTCGTCAGCCCTTTTCCGATGCCGGTGGGTATGACCTTACTATGCCTCTTGTTTGCAAGGATGACGATTGTATTTTCTGCCACACCATTTGCAATCTCCCTGGGGGAGACGCCTTCCCTGCGGGATATTTCACTTATCTCCCTTGTTATATTCCCCTTTCTGGCCTCTTCTATCTGTGTCATTTAAATTCTGTTACCAGTCTTCTGGCTGCCTTGTAGTAGTCCGCCTCAGCCAGGATGCCTGAGATTACAGCCACCCCATCTGCCCCTGCCCTCAGGACGCTCTTGATATTTGTTTTGTTTATTCCGCCAATTGCTATGATGGGAAGGTTAAGCTTGTTTTGGACCTTGCGGATTAGCTCTACCCCTGTTGGGGGATGGACATCTTGTTTCGTCTCTGTCTTAAAGATTGGGCCAAGGCCAATATAGTCTGCGCCCGCCGCCCCGGCAAGAGATGCCTCTTCAAGGGAATGGGTAGAGATTCCGATTAAATTGTCATCTCCAATAAGTGAGCGGGCAGCTCTTGCCTGGATGTCATCCTGGCCGAGATGAACTCCGTCTGCACAGGACAGGAGGGCTATATCAACCCTGTCGTTAACAATAAATGTAACCCCTGCCTTACTTGTCAGCTTTCTCGATGTGAGAGCCAGCTCTGCAAATTTTTTTGTCCGCGTCACTTTTGCCCGCAGTTGAATAGTGGATGCCCCGCCGCGAATAATCTCGGAGGCACATCTCTTGTAATTTCTCTCCTTAACATATTCAACGTCGATTATCGCGTAGAGGCCGTGGATATTTGCCATGGAGGTATAGAGCTTGAACCGGGAGAGGGTTGTCTTCTCGAGTGCGTATACCTTGAATCGCAGCTTTTTAAATTTTTCCCCGAGTCTGGTGTCTATAAGTTTTGAGAATTCTTCAAGGCTTCTCAGCCCTTCCTCTACCCTGCGGATGTTTATGGACGCCAGTTTTCTGCAGCCGGTTCTTTCTGATTCCTGCGGTGTAGAGGTCTGCGCTCCAACATCCCCGGAGGTATCTCTTTTCCTGAGACGGAGCGCCCTGTCCGGGGCAATCTCCCCTGCCAGATTGCTGATGG
>CBDUUU010000142.1:0-2965 GCA_965370485.1 uncultured bacterium | reverse complement strand
GGAGGAGCGCATCTCATCTTGGATTGGAAGCGTTTTCTCTCTCATGGCTTATAGTTTATCACTCCGGGGTGTTTTTTTCAAGGGTTATCGAATATTTTCCTGTCTCTAACGGGGTTTACAGGGGATGAATATTCAGGTATAATGCCGGCATGGAGGGATGTTCGTGAAAATTGGAATGCTCGGGGCGTGGAATACAAGCAGCGGCGCATCGATACATGCCGAGCTTGTCGGAAGGGCATGGGTAGAACTGGGGCATAAGCTGACCGTATTCACATTTTATCCGCATAGCTACCATGGGGCATCGCTTACAAGTAAAGATGAAGATTATGTCCAAAGATGCTTTACGACATCCCGGCACCCAGAGGTCCGCTTAGACCCGGTTCCCATCCTCACAAGCGCGTATGACTATTTTGTCATCCAGGACCACGGGATGATTCCCAACGACCTTCTCGGAAAGATATTCCCGAGAATAAAAAAGCGGTCAAAGACCGTTGCCGTCATTCACGATGGAAAGCTGTCTGATGACCCGTCATTTTACCAGTTTGAGTGGGATGCAATTGTTGCCTTTGACGAAAGATACGAAAACTTTCTCAGGCGCGGATATCCCGGGGACAAGATTGTCAGAATTCCCTACCCCTCTTTGCCGCTAAAAAGAGGGGATATGAGAGACGCCAGAAAGAGATTAAATCTTCCGTTGGGCAAAAAAATTGCCTTTATGTTCGGGCCTGCCGCAAGCTATGGCAAATGGGTGCTTGAGGCGCTGAAAAAAAATAAATATCCGGCCGACCGTTTCATTCTGCTGGTAGTCACAAAAGACAAGAAGGCATTACGAATATTCAGGAGGGCGAAAGGGGAACGCTTTACAATCGAGCTCAGAGAGGAGGCCCCATACACAGACAGGCTATACGAGTATCTCTATGCATCCGATGTGTTGATATTCCACAAGGAGTCAAAACCCCACGCCGTAGTCTCAAGCACAATACATCAATGCCTGGGCTCCGGATGCCCCATTCTTGCATACACATCCAACTTTACCGGCTACTTCGGCCCGGAGGTCATAAAATACAAAGACTCAGGAGAATTCAAAACCCTTCTTGGTGATATCCTGAAGAGAGGGCAGGCTTATAAAAAATCCCAGGAGGCCCTTGAAAGATTTTTGAGAAAAAACGACGATACGCAAATTGCAAGAAAATTTATAAGATTATTTAAAACACTATAGGAGGCGGCTATGTTTAAAAGATATGAGGGAAATCCTATTCTAAGCCCTATCCCGGGAAGTGACTGGGAGGCAGAGATGATTTTCAACCCGGCAACAATAGACATAGAAGGAAAAATCTATATTATTTACCGCGTAAGGACCAAGGATGGCAAGATGTCGAAATTTGGATTGGCAATCACGAAAGACGGCTTCAAGATTGACGAGAGGCTGGACAGTCCCATTCTCGAGTCCAGCCCCGGCGAGCCATACGAGAAACACGGGATAGAGGACCCCAGGGTAGCAATCTTCAACAAGAGGCTATATCTTTGCTATACAGCCTTTGGGATAATCCCCAATATGTTTGACCTCTTTAAGCTCAGAGAAAGCGGCGAGGAGGTTGCGCACGAGAGAAGCCAGATTCAGGTTGGAATAACCTCAATCGCACTCTCCGATTTCTTAAATAGAAGATGGCAGTGGGAGAAGCCCCATTTTCCCTTCTACAGGGTGGACAATAAAAATGCCTGTTTATTTCCGAGGAAGATAGGCGGCAAATTCGCCCTTTTGCATAGAATATCCCCCCATATATGGATTGCCTATTCCGATAATCTGAAAGACTGGTATGATATAAATCTGGTTATGCAGGCACAGGAGGACTGGGAATATTTTAAGCTCGGCACAGGCGCCCCTCCCATAGAAATCGAGGAAGGATGGCTGCAGATTTACCACGCGGTGGACAATAAATTCGTATACCGGCTGGGGCTTGCCCTTCTTGATAAGGATGACCCGACAAAGGTTCTCCTGAGAGGCAAGATTCCCATTATGGTCCCCGAAACCGACTACGAGTTAAAAGGGGTTGTGCCGATGGTTGTTTACACCTGTGGGGCGGTTCTCAGGGGTGAGACAGTAATAATGCATTACGGCGGGGCAGATACGGTAATCGGGGCTGCCACTGCAAAGGTCAGCGGGCTGATGGACTGGCTCAAGAAAAATTCATAGACGGACTTGAGTCGAATATTTATATGAAGATAACCCTGACATTGCTCCTTGCTGTCACCTTGCTTTTCTCTGCTTGCACCTCCTTTGCCAGGGGACACAGTGTAACTTCAGGCGAGGTCAGAGAACTTCATAGGGCAGAGGTAGCCTTCAGCGTCATCTTCCTCACATCACTGACCGCACTCATTATAACCGCGATTAAGAGGCGGCGCAAACCCCGTTAGAAAGTTTCTTTCTAACGGGGCAAAATGTAACCTTGACAGTGCCCCAGCAAGGTGTAATAATAAGCGCGGTGAAGGTACCTGGGATTAGGAGAAAGAGTTATGTTCAAAAGTCTTTTGTCCTTGTTCTCCAGTGATGTAGGGATAGACCTGGGGACAGCCAATACCCTTGCATACGTAAAGGGACAGGGAATAGTGCTTTACGAACCGTCGGTGGTTGCCCTCCGCAAGGGGACAAACAAAGTCCTGGCTGTGGGCAACAGGGCAAAGGAGATGGTAGGACGCACGCCCGGAGGAATCGTCGCCGTCCGCCCCATGAAAGACGGGGTAATCGCAGATTTTGAAATTACCGAGGCAATGCTAAGGGAGTTTATCAGAAGGGTCCATCACAGAAAGACATGGGTGCACCCAAGACTTGTTATTGCCGTCCCCTCCGGAATCACCGAGGTGGAAAAAAGGGCAGTGGTCGACTCGGCCGAAAAGGCCGGGGCAAGTGATGTTTATCTGATAGAAGAACCAATGGCTGCGGCAATCGGAGGCGGGCTGCCCATTC
>CBDUUU010000141.1:0-2989 GCA_965370485.1 uncultured bacterium | reverse complement strand
ACGAATATTTATTATCTCCCTCAGACCAAAAACTTGCTGGGCTGCCAAAACAATCCATCGTTAAACTTGGCAAATTGATAACAATCGACCAACGATTAATTAGAAAAAAATTGGGACATATTTCTTCTGTTGCACAATCATTGGTTAGGAACATACTCCACGAAGTTACTTGAATACCAGTTAGACTCATCTTTTTAACATCTCTCAATTTTTCACTCCCATCATCAATCACACATGCCCTTACCTTCAGGGGGTCACGAATCTTGCCTATATATGCCTTACCATACCCACCGGGCTTTTCCATTCCCGGGGATGGGGTAATATCCATCTCACAAAAGCCGGCCTTCATGTTACCTGGCATAGGCGGAGGCGACCTTTTTGATGGCCTCTGCAACCTGATGTATGTGTTTCTCTTTGAGTGTAGGCCAGATATGGACAACAAAGGTTCTCTCCTCCAGATAGGCGCAGTTAGGACAGAATACCCTGTCATATTCTACCTGCCCTGGGTCCGTATATTCACTTGACTCAAAGGGGAAATTGAATCTGCCAAAGCCATTATGCTCGGTAAATGCCTTTTCTTTGTAACTCTGCGGCCAGAACTCCTTCCAGGCATAAACACCCTCGGCAATTACTGCTTTCAAGAAGGTATCCTTATCACAACGAAGTGCATCAAGATTGAGCACAATGGGAAAGACATAAAAGCCATTCTTCTTCTCTTTATTATGCACCGGCAGGGTCAAAATCTGAGGGCAGTCTTTTAATTCAGCTATCAGAATTTCCCCATTCTTCCTCCTCTGAGGAAGATTCCATGCGTCAAGTCTCTCTAACTCTTTCAAGCCAATGGCAGACTGCATCTCGGTCATTCTGTAATTAAAGCCGACCCTGCGGTGAATATAGGGAAGGGACTGCTCCATCTCAAGAAGGCTCATTCGTTTCTTGACATCATAGCCATGGTCGCGGAAACTGCGCGCCTCCCAGGCAATGTCCTCATCATCGGTAATCATCATCCCCCCTTCTCCGCCTGTGGTAAAGGTCTTGTTCTGGCAGAAGCTGAAACATCCCGCATCGCCGATAGAGCCTGCCTTCTTCCCCTTGTACTGCGCCCCATGTGCCTCTGCGGCATCCTCGATGACCTTAAGGTTGTGCCTTCGGGCAACTTCCATAATCTCATCCATCTCACAGACATTCCCGTAGAGATGAACGGGGATGATTGCCCGTGTTCGGGGGGTAATCTTCTCCTCAATCTTCTCCGGGTCAATGCAGTGGTCTTCCTTTCTGACGTCAACAAATACAGGAATTGCCCCTATCTGCAAGACACAGAAGGAGGAGGCAATAAAGGTATATGGGACGGTTACTACCTCATCCCCCGGACCAATCCCCAGGGCACCCAGTGCTGTATGCAGGGCAGCGGTGCCGGTATTGGTAGAAATGGCAAACCCTGTCCCGCAATATTGCGCCCACTTTTTCTCAAACTCCATCCCTGACTCCCCTGTCCAGTAGTTGACCCTGCCTGACCTTAAGGGCTCCATTGCCGCCTTGATGGTCTCCTCATCAAAACAGGGCCAGGTGGGTAATTTCTCCCCGATAACCGGTCTACCGCCGTCTACTGCTAACTTTTCCATCTTTGCCTCCTTAATATACCTTAAATATCCTGTCCAACACCAGGGTGACCGCACCCAGACTGCCGGCATTCTCTCCTAAGGCAGATTGAAGAATCTCAACTGCCTCCGCTGAAGGAGGAAGGGCATATCTCTTAACATATTCCCTCATCGGGCTAAGGAGAGGCTCTCCTGCCCCGGATAATCTGCCTCCAATAACAAGTGTAGAAGGATTAAGGATATTAATAAGATTAGCCACAGCAACCCCTAAATACTCGCCTGCCTTTTTTAATGTCTCTACGGCTAATTTATCGCCCGTCTTAGCGGCATCAGAGACTGTCTTAGCGGTAACCCCTGAAAGATGGCCATCAACCATTTCGGCGATAACAGAGGCCTTCCCTGCCCTCAGGGCAGAGGTAACTGCCCGCGCAATTTCCGCCCCGGAGGCAACTGTCTCTAAACATCCCCTATTGCCGCAGCGGCACCTCCTGCCTTCAATCTCTACTATGGTATGGCCTATCTCACCGGCGGAATGTGTAGCGCCATAGTGCAATCTGCCCTGGCTGACAATCCCACAGCCAATACCTATACCCAAATCCAGAAAAACGAAATTATCCTTCTTCCTGCAAACCCCAAACCATCTCTCGGCCAGGGCCATTGCCCCGGAACAGTCCTCCAAATAGACAGGGACAGAAAATGACCTCTCCAGTATTTTCCGAATGGGCACATCCCGCCACCCTTTTATGTTTGCGGCATAGCGGCAAACGCCCCTTTTCCGGTCTATGATGCCGGGCACAACAAAGCCTATTCCCAGAATATCCTTTTTCTTAACGCCAGCCTTCTCGATTAATTGAGCTATAAGCCCCTTTATCCCGCTTATGATATTATCTCTATTCCGGTTATATCTGAGCTCCAGCTCATGCTGAAATAGGATGGACGCCTGGAAATCGGTGATTATCCCGCTCAGGTGGCTGGCGCCCAGGTCTATGCCGATGCTATATCCATAATCCGGGTTCAGCTCAAGCCTTTCCCTGGGACGGCCGCCTTTGGACGGGCAAAACCCCCTGGACCTTATCAGCCCCTTTCTCAAAAGGGCATTGGCTGCATTGGTAATCGTCTTGGCATCAAGGTGCGTCTTAGAAGATAGTTCTATGCGGGAGAGGCCTCTTTTCTGCCTGAGCAGATTCAGCACGCGGGACAGATTCAGCTCCTTTATGTATCTTTGGTTGCCCGGTATGGCTCTCATAACTTTTACCCGCTAATTAGAAGGTTTCCAGAAACCTATCCAAAGTTTACCACATACCCGGCAGTCCTGTCAAGTTGCAGAAAAAGTGATCTGAAGAGTCACCATAAGAAGGAAAAAATCAGCTCATGGGCAGACCGAGAGCGAC
>CBDUUU010000140.1:0-3030 GCA_965370485.1 uncultured bacterium | reverse complement strand
AAATAAACGGGATATCAAGAAAGCGATAGAATTTATTTATAAAGTAACTGTTCTAAAGGTTAATATTATCAAAATTTCAGGGAAGAAGAAGAAAGTGCGTCGTAAACTGGGACGAACCCCTGACTGGAAAAAGGCTATTGTTACCCTTCGCAGCGGCGATAAGATAGACGTTTTATAAAAATGAAAAAGTATAAACCGACGACCCCGGGAAGGCGCTTTATGACTATTTCCTCCTTTGAGGATATAACAAGGCGCGGCCCTCTTAAGAGCCTGACAAGCCCTCTCAAGAGCAAAGCGGGAAGAAACTCCGGGGGCAGGGTTTCTATGAGACATCGCGGGGGGGGTCATAGGAGAAGGTACAGGCTCATAGATTTTCGCCGGGATAAGTTTGGCGTGGAGGCAAAGGTTGTCTCCGTTGAGTATGACCCGAACCGCTCTGCGAGGATTGCACTTTTACAGTATACGGATGGAGAAAAAAGGTATATAATTGCCCCTTACGGTCTTTCTGTTAATTGTGTAGTGAGCTCAGGGCCGCAGGCGGCGCCGGAGGTTGGTAATTGTCTGCCAATGGAGAAGATACCTGATGGATTCACTGTCCATAATATAGAGATGCATAGAGGCAGGGGCGGTCAGCTTGTTCGCGGCGCGGGGGAAGGCGCTCAGCTGATGACGAAAGAGGGAGGACTTGCCCAACTCAAGCTTCCTTCCGGTGAGATTCGGCTGGTGAGCGCTGACTGTTTCGCCGTTGTTGGCTCTGTTGGAAATCCCGGGCACTCTATGGGGTCTTCCGGCAAGGCAGGGCGAAGCAGGTGGCTTGGGCGCCGGCCAAAGGTAAGGGGCGTGGCGATGAATCCGATTGACCACCCTCTTGGCGGGGGCGAGGGCAAAAGCTCAGGCGGCAGACATCCTGTCTCGCCATGGGGCGTGCCAACAAAGGGGTATAAGACAAGAAAGAAGAAGAAGCTCTCGGATAGATTAATAGTAAAGAAGAGGCAGAAGAAGACTAAAAAATGAGCAGGTCCATCAAAAAAGGTCCTTTTGTTGACGAGAAGCTGCTGAAAAAGGTTAAGCGCATGAAAGATGCAAAGGATAAAGGGCCTATAAAGACATGGTCCCGCAGGTCCGTGATTATCCCTGAATTCATCGGGCATACCTTTGCCGTTCACAACGGCAGAAAGTTTGCCCCTGTCTTTGTTACGGAGAGTATGGTAGGCCATAAACTTGGTGAGTTTTCTCCGACCAGGACATTTCGCAGGCACGGCGGCCGTACCAAAGAAGCCGCCGCTCCTAAGAAGTAAGAGAGGTAGCATTGCAGGCATCGGCTGAGGCGAAATATGTGCGTCAGAGCCCGCGCAAGGTGCGTGAGGTTGTGAATGTGATAAGGGGAAAGGGTATTAATGAGGTTTTTGGCCTCCTTCCGCTTATCTCGCGCCGCGCCTCTCTTATTGTGGAGAAGGTTGTAAGGTCTGCTCTGGCAAATGCCCAGGAACGTGCCAAAGAGGGAAAAGACAAGGTGGATGTTGACAGGCTTTATGTTGCCCAGGCCTTTGTTAATGGAGGGCCTGTCCTTAAGCGCATTCGAGAAAAGGCAATGGGCCGTGCCGCTCCCTATGTGAGAAGGACCTCTCACATAAAAGTGGTGCTGAGAGAGAGATAAAACTTAATGGGCCAGAAGGTTCATCCTATAGGGTTTCGGCTTGGCGGGTTAAAGACCTGGGATTCGAAATGGTTTGCCACAAGGGGCTACACCGGTTTTTTTCGGGAGGATATAAAAATAAAAGGTTTTCTCCGGCGCAGGCTTCCCTATGCGGCGGTTTCGCAGATTGAGATTGAACGGACCGCTGATAAGATAAGGATTCTTCTGCATACCGCGCGCCCCGGGATTGTAATTGGCAGGAGGGGCGGTGACATCGAGCGTCTGCAGGAGGAGTTAAGGGAGAGAACCGGTAAGCAGGTCATTGTTGATATCAGGGAGATCCAACGCCCCGCCCTGGATGCCCGGCTTGTTGCTGAGAATATCGCCGAGCAGCTTGAGAAAAGGGTGGCTTTCAGAAGAGTGATGAAGAGGGCAGTGAGTCTGGCGATTGAGGCAGGGGCAAAGGGAGTAAAGGTGTGTTGTGCGGGGAGACTCGCAGGCACAGAGATGTGCAGGCGGGAGTTGTATAAGGAAGGCAGGGTCCCTCTCCATACACTCAGGGCAAATATCGATTATGGGCAGGCTGCCGCCCACACCACCTATGGGATTATTGGCGTTAAGGTATGGATATTCAGTGAGTAGAACCTATGTTAATGCCCAAGAGGGTTAAACACCGCAAGCTCCAGAGGGGGTCAATGAAAGGCAAAGCGACTGCAGGTGAGTTTATGGCCTTTGGCGAGTATGGACTGCGCTCGCTTTCTTCCTGCTGGGTAAGCGACAGACAGATTGAATCTGCCCGCGTTGCCCTTACCAGATATGTGAAGCGCGGCGGGAAGGTCTGGATAAGAATATTTCCTGATAAGCCTGTTACTGCCAAGCCCGCTGAGACCAGAATGGGAAAGGGAAAGGGGGCACTCGACCGCTGGGTTGCCGTGGTGAAACCCGGCCGCATTCTGCTGGAGTTAGGCGGGGTGAAGGAAGCCGTGGCCCGGGAAGCGATGCGCCTGGCGGCACGCAAGCTCCCCATCAGAACAAAATTCGAGGTGAGATGAAGTGAAGTCGAGGGGCAAGTTAGGTGAGTTGAATGGGGCAGAGCTTGAGGAGAAGAGAAGGCATCTCAGAGAGGAACAATTCAATCTGCGTTTTCAGGCCGCGGCAGGCCGGCTCAAGAACTTTGGCAGAATAAGGCAGGTCCGAAGGATGATAGCAAGAGTAGAAACGCAGTTGAGCAGACGGGCACAGGGGGCGTAGAGGTGGAAGAGAAAAGAGGGAAAAGGCGAAGAATATGCGATATTGCCCTGAATGCGGCGGCGAACTACAATATGAATCCCGTACGAAACGTTATGTTTGCAAGAGCTGCGGTCTTTCTCTGACTCCTCAGGAGCTTTACGAGT
>CBDUUU010000139.1:0-3031 GCA_965370485.1 uncultured bacterium | reverse complement strand
GATAAAAAATCTGAATTGTTGTCCCAGGGGGGTCACGATGTATGTTCCGTTCCCTTACCGGGCATTTAACATTTCTCTTGAGGTTGCGTGAGTGGAAGTGGTAGAATATAGATAATATGGATGTTGTCAGGGCTTATGTCTTAATCTCGGGGAGGGTGCAGGGGGTCTGTTTTCGCCATTATACCCGGAGGGAGGCAGAAGACCGGGATATTACGGGATGGGTGAGGAATTGTCCGGACGGAAAGGTAGAGGCAGTCTTCGAGGGCAGGAGGGATGATGTGGAAGGACTTATATCCTGGTGCAGGAAAGGACCCTCAGGGGCGTCTGTCAGGGACGTAAAGGTGGACAGGGGCGTGTCCAGGGGCGAGTTCGACTCATTTTCTATCAAGGGGTGGTAGTTGGCAGCCCCTAAATTATTGCTCCATGTTTGCTGTGCGCCCTGCGCAACCCACTGTGTCAATGTCTTATCTCGGCAATTTGATGTAACTGCTTATTTCTACAATCCGAATATCTATCCGCCTGAGGAGTATGAGCTTCGATTTCGCGAGGTGGTCCGCTATGCAGGTCAGATAAATCTGAAGCTGTTTACAGGCGGCTATGACAGCAGGCAGTGGGCTGAGGCTGTCAAGGGCTATGAAAATGAGAGAGAGGGCGGGCAGAGATGTTCGCTCTGCTATAAAATAAGGCTTGCAGGGGCAGCGCAGTTTGCCAGGGCTCAAAATATTGAATATGTAGCCACTACCCTGACGGTAAGCCCGCATAAAAGGGCGGATGTAATCAACCCCATTGGAGAAGGGGTGGCGGAAAAATACGGGCTGAGGTTTTACGGGTCAGACTTCAAGAAGAATGACGGATTTAAGCTCAGTTGTCAGATGAGCAGGGAGCTTGGTTTGTATCGCCAGAATTACTGCGGGTGTGTGTTTAGTTATAGGGGCTCTGTACATAAGACACGGGCACAGGAGCGTGTTTTTTGAGCAGGGCAGTGGCTCTTTTTTCCGGGGGGCTTGATAGTCAGCTTGCTCTTCGGCTGACAGAAAATGCCGGCGCAGAGGTAATTTTACTCCATCTTTATACGAAACTGTCGCTTGAGAAGGCTGTAAGTGAGGCTGATTATAAGAGACGGATTATATCCCTGGCAGGCAAGAGAGATGTTCGCTTTCTGGATTTTTCGGATGATTTTCTCAAAATTGTCCTTAACCCGCATTTTGGCTATGGCTCGGGGGTAAACCCCTGCCTTGACTGCCGCCTCCTTATGCTGAAGAAGGCAAGGCAGGCACTTTCCACTTCTGTAAGTTTTGTAGTCACAGGCGAGGTTCTTGGTCAGCGCCCGATGTCTCAGAATAAGAATGCCCTTTTGCTACTTGAGAGAAAGAGTGCTCTGGAGGGGCTCATCCTGCGGCCGCTGTCGGCTAAATTACTAACAGAAACCACCCCTGAAAAAAGGGGCTTGGTTAGCCGGGGGAATTTGCTTGCCATTCAGGGCAGGTCCAGAAGGGAACAGCTGCGCCTGGCGAAGGAATTTGGTATTATTGACTATCTTCAGCCCTCAGGCGGCTGTATACTTACAGATAAGAATTATGCCAGACGCCTCAACGATCTCCTTGCCCATTCAGAGAGAGACAGCCTCAGGATGGAAGACCTGCTTCTCTTAAAGGTGGGCAGGCACCTCCGGCTAAATAAGCACCTCAAGATTATTGTTGGCAGGAATGAAGGCGAAAATCAGCTCTTGAACGGACTGGCGGATAATCTCTGGCGCTTTCACCTGCTAGACTGCGCAGGTCCCCTTACAGTTGCCATTATCGAAAGACCGCCTGCAGAGGAGGAGATTGAGCTGATAGGCAGCATAACTGCCTGCTATAGCGATGGGGCAGGAGAGAGTTCTGTCAGAGTTCGCTATTCCAAAGACGGACAGGTAAACCCCGTTAGAAAGAAACTTTCTAACGGGGTAAATGAGATAGAGGTCAAGCCGCTTATGAAGCAGAGATTGGCTGAGGAGGGATGGCTTATTTGAAGGGTCAGAATTCATAAACTCCCTTTTTGTCATAGTCAATTTTCCTTCAAAAACACTGACCTATTTTATCTGATATGCACGGCTACGTAGCTGAACCCTTTCGACAAAGATTGTGCAATTTTCTATATAAAAGGAAACTCGGTATTTTCCTACACGGAACCTATGAGTAGCAGGAGGCAGATTGACCAAAGGTCTTGCACGCACCAGGGGATTTGGTAAAGAAGCATTACTGACAAGCTTTTTGCCAATCCGCTTTTGGATAGATGGGCTAAGTCTTTTAAAGTCTTGTTCACCCTTGGGGGTAAATTTTATAGCAAGCATACAAAGATAGTCTATTTTAGACTGAGGCTTCTGCGAACTTTTGAGAATGGGACCCAACCACGCTTTTTGGCTTCTTCAACAGCATCTCTGAGTGATTGGATATATTTTGGGTTTAGTGGCAGTCTTGCCTCGATTTCATCAATTAGCCATCCTGCAGGATTGGATGACTTTGAGTTGTATTCGTCATCGGGCAGGCGGTCTACCAAAGCCTCGTCAATTGTAGATAATACATCTAAAAAAGCAGGAGTATCAAAGACAAATAATTGGGGTGTGCCATTCTTATCAACAATTATCCCTGCACGAGAGTCCTTATTAAGCTTACTCTTTGATAACATGGACTTGGACCATGAGACCAGCTTGGCACCTTTAAGTTTTTTAACCACCAATGTTTTTCCCTTGTTAGCCATGATTATCTCCTCCTTCGTAATCCTAACACACAGAGGCAAACTTTGCAAGTAGCGGAATTTCATTCCAAACATTTCTCTTGAGGTTGTGTGAGAAGGAGTGGTAAAATGTGAATGGGCAGGTAAGCCCCGTTAGAAAGAAACTTTCTAACGGGGTAAATGAGATAAAGGTCAAGCCGCTTACGAGGCAGAGATTAGTTGAGGAGGGATGGCTCATTTGACGTAAAACTGGTAGAGAAAGAGAGAATTGGCTCAAAGACCATTAAACGCCACGATAGACCAAAGACACCATGCC
>CBDUUU010000138.1:0-3037 GCA_965370485.1 uncultured bacterium | reverse complement strand
CAACTCTGTCCATCAATTTCCTGTATTCGTCATATATCGGCTGGTATTTCTCCTGCTGGCGATACCATTTCCCATATTCCTTTACTCCCCTCTCAATAGTCATCCGTGCCCAATAGCCGACTAATTTCTGCGCCCTGGAAGTAATGGCGCTGGAAGCGGGGACATCAGCCGGGTCAGCCTTTTGTCTGTCCATCCGCGGCTTCAAACCTAATTCCCCAGCCACCAACCTTCTCAGGTAACCCAGTTTGACGGTCTGGCTACCGCCCATATTTAGAACCTCTGAAGCTGCCCCTTTCTTCTTCCTAAAATTGTCATTTATATACTTCTGCCTGGTGCAGGCTGCTACTCCGCCAACAATATCACTTATATGCGTATAACTTCTTGTTGAACTATCCGAACTTCTCTGTCTAACGGGCACCCCCTTTTTCATACTGTCAAAGAAAAACCAGAATATCATCTCGGGTCTTCCTCTTATGCCATAAACAGTAAAATAGCGCAGCATCGTAATGGGGATCCTGTGATTAAAATAAAAGGCAGAGGCCTGATACTCATTCATTCTTTTGCTTGCCGCATAGGGCCCGAGAGGGCGGCTGGTATCATCCGTCTCCTTAAAAGGAGGAAATTCATTTCCGCCATAAACAGAGGAGGAAGAGGCGGCTACGATATTCTTTGCCCCGTAATGCCTGGCGAAGGCAAGGATATTAGCCGTTCCCATAACATTCACCTCATAATATTCTATGTCTGCAGGCCTGTACTTAGCCGCTCTTTTATCACTAAGAACAGAAGGGGGCACCCCTTCGGGGACAGATTGGGTCACCCCGGCAAGGGCCGCCAGATGAATTATCTGAAAATCCCCACTGCTCAGGCTTGCGGCAGCCCTGAAGGCCTTATTCAGCGCTGCCCTGTCTCTTATATCCCCCACAACCAGCTTATACTGGGGCAATCCCGTAAATCTCTCCACATTCTGCCACTTTTTATATGGCGCATATACCTCGTTAAAGTTATCAATAGCCACTACCCTGTGCCCTTCCCCCAACAGTCTCTCGGTAAGATGCGAGCCAATAAAACCGGCCCCTCCGGTAAGCAGAATAGTCTGGGAGGACTCTCCGTCAGGCAGCGGCCTCTTTCCTTCCTCCGGAAAAAAGCGTCTTTTCTCCGCTATAACCATCTTGCCCGCTTTCTGCCACTCTTTCTTCTTCGCCATATCTCTTAATTCCGCGCTAATCATCCCCAATGCTCCTTTCGTCATCCAAAACCTCCCCATCGGGCACTGATGCCTTTTTCCCTAAGTAAAGCCTTGAGCCCGGCAGCACCTTCACATTCTTTCCTATGTCTCCACTCCATGCAAACCTGCCTGGCCCTGCCCGACCGGCAGGCGGGGGTAGCGGCCTGCCTGGCCGGTAGGCAGGGTGAATCTCTATAACAGCACCCTCTCCTATCTCTACTCCCAAATCCTGCAACCTCCTCCGGTCATTTGCGGCAATGTTCTTTCGGACCGCCTCCAGCCGCTCCATATTCTTTATAGAAAGGCATTCTTCTATATCCACCATCACCAGCCTTAGTTCACCCTCATTGCGCCCTGCAAACTCCACCAGGTCAGTGGCAAATTTCTCTATCTTGACGCCCTTGCGCTCATTCCCGTTTTTGTCTAAGACCCCGAAAAGATGCTTATTTCTCAAAACATGAAACCTGATTTTAGTTATGGCATCCTCGGCAAAATGCGTCTCCATCAAATAAAGTGAGCCGTTCCCGGGCCAGGTCTCGGCGCATCTGTCGAAAAACTGCCTGTGTTGAGCCCTCATCGCCTCTGACTCCTCATGATGTTCAACAATGGCAATTCTCTTCCCGTCAATCTTAACAAATGTCCCGCCTTTCTCTTTCAGCCCCTCCCGCTTCGGCCTGCCGGCAGCTATCAACTTAAGAGAGGGAAACTTCTCTTTTACTCCGAGCATCGCATATATAGTTTTCACCTCAATCCCGGGGATGTCGCCATGCCAGTATAAAATCCTATCTCTTCCTGTTAACCTCAGATAATCAAAGACAGATATATCTTCGCCCCGCCGGCCGGTCGGGCAGGCACGCCGGGAAATAACCTTTCTCTTCAAGGCGGCAAGGGCACTAAATGGAGAGAAAACGGCATCCCCCCTCTGGTCCACAATGACCCTGCCCTCATCATCAAGGACAGGCATTTTCTTCTCTTCCACAAAAAACAAGGTCTTTAACCCAAAGTTGTTATATTTGCTAAAGAGCTGTTTGACGGGTACCTTACTCCTCAGCCCAACAATGAAGAAGACAGGGATATCAATTCCCTTCTCCTCCATTATAGATATCAGGGTCTCCGAGATGCGATTGAGGGAACACTTGCCTTTGATTGCCGTTACCGGCCAGGTGGTTTTATTATGCTTTAATATCTCCTCAGAAGGCAGGTGAAGATCGACTAAAAACCTGGTTGCATCTCCCCCGGTAGGAACAACTACAGCCGCCTTCGAGAAATCGGCAAGACTTCCTGCCAGCGACAATTCCTGCCTTCTATTTCCTTTAACACGGCGAAGTTCGATGAGAGCCGGTTTTTCGAAGACCGCACCTTCTACCTCCCTCCTGCCCTCACCGGAGGCAGCGCACCTTGTGAGCTCGCTTATGGTCCGCATCTCGGCTAAATCACTGTTTTCATTCAGCTGATGCAGAATTTTGCCTTTCGCATCGGGGGGAAAGTTCTCCCAGCCCTCTACGTACTGAGCCGCCTCCCTGTCTGCAATAGTTTCCATTTAGGTAGTTGCCTCATTTTACCTGCCCATCGTCTCAAGCTTCTTTATATAATCCTCAGCCTCTTTAGTTAAACCGCTGACATCTATCCTTTTGGCAGACGGCCGAGAAGACTTGGCAGACCCAGGCCGGGAAGGTTTGGCAGGGGAGTCCTTTGTATCCTCAAGAGGCGTTATGCGCTTCACCGAGGAATTAACAACAAATATCCTTTCATTATTACCCGTTGGGTCAACCGGGATGATAAAGAACCCGTGCACCTTATCAGACTCCTCAT
>CBDUUU010000137.1:0-3043 GCA_965370485.1 uncultured bacterium | reverse complement strand
GCTGGGAGTTTGCAGAGAATGCCGCCGGAGACTCACGCGGATTAATCGATATGGTAAGTGACAGGGAGATTCTGGAGGCATATCGCTATTTAGCCAGGCTCGAGGGCATTTTTGTGGAGCCTGCCTCGGCCGCATCCGTTGCCGGCGTGCTTAAACTTGCCTCCCGTAATTTCTTCAGGAAACCTGCCAGGGTCGTCTGCATTCTCACGGGTCATGGGTTGAAAGACCCCGAAAGGGCCATTAAGTCGATAAAAAGACTGCCGCAGGCCCTCCCCGCGAAGAAAAAGGCAGTTGCCGAAAAGATAAGAAAGCATTTGTAGCCGTCCGTAGACACAATGCGCAGAGGCAAATTTGTAATTGCTATTGACGGGCCGGCTGGTTCAGGAAAAAGCACCATTGCCAGGCTCGCCGCAGAAAGGCTCGGGCTTTTATATATCGATACGGGTGCGATGTACAGGGCATTCACCTGGAAGGCGCTTCAGGAAGGGGTAGACCTGAAAAACAAAGGCGCCCTGATAGGGCTTGCCGCGAAGACGAGCCTCGCGTATGAGCCCGCGCGCATAATGATAGACGGCAGGGATGTAACTTCTCTTATACGGGCCCCGGATGTTACCAAAAACATTTCTTACATTGCCCGGACCCCTGAGATTCGCTCCTGGATGGTTCGCCTGCAGAGAGAGCTTGCAGGCAAGGGAGCAGTGCCTATCCCCGCCGGGCGGGCAGGCAGGGGCAGGCAGGGGGCTGTACTTGAGGGGAGGGACATCGGAACAGTGGTGTTTCCCGATGCTGATGTAAAAATCTATCTGGATGCCTCTATCGAAGAGAGAGCAGGGAGAAGATGCAAAGAGCTGAAGGAAAGCGGCTATTCCCCTGAAAAGAGCGGGATTATCAGAGAAATCAGCCGGAGGGATGAGAGCGACAAAACCCGCAAGGTTGCCCCGCTCAAACTTGCAAAGGGAGCAATAATAATTGACTCAACGGGGATGAATATCGAAGAGACACTCTCTGCTGTGCTCAAGGTAATCGAAGGGTGAGCTGCTATTCTTTTCTTCGATTTCTGATAAGGATTCTAATGCGCCTTCTCTTCTGTGAGAAGGTGAGCGGGGTGGAAAATATTCCGATGGAAGGGCCTCTCTTGATTGCCCCCAACCACACAAGCTATCTCGACCCGCTGGCGGTTGGGGCATTTATCCCCAGAGGCGTCCATTATGTCGGGAGGGAAGAGCTCTTTAAAAATTCTGCCTTTGCCCGGCTCTTGGAGATATGCAAGTGTATTCCAATTAAAAAGGAGAAACCGGGGAAGGCAACAATCGGGAAGTTTCTGAGCCTCTTGAGGCGCGGTGAGGCACTTATGATTTTCCCCGAAGGGACGCGCAGCCCCTCAGGGGAGCTTCAGGAGGCAGGAGCGGGGATAGGCCTCCTTGCGCTTTCAACAGGGGCACCTATCATTCCTGCTCTCGTTAAGGGCGCAGACAAGGCGCTTCCACTCAAGGCACACTGGATAAAACTGAGACCCATCAAGGTTTGTTTTGGAAAACCAATACTGCCTGATAGATTTTCCTCTCGAAAAGCACCCCGCCTCTGCCGGCAGGAGGTTGCCGATGCGGTAATGAGGGCAATTGCTGAACTCAAGCACGGGATGTAGATGAAGGTTAAGCTTGCCTCCGATTATGGATTCTGTTTTGGGGTGCGAAGGGCAATCAGCCTTGCGGTCCGGGCTACACGCAGCGGACAAACGGTCTACTCACTCGGTCCGTTGATTCACAACAGGCAGGAGGTTGAGAGGCTGGAAAGAAAGGGGATAAAGGTCGTAGACACCCTCTCAGAGGTTAAAGGCGGCATATTAGTCATCCGCTCGCACGGCGTAGAGCCGCATGTCATCGAGGAGGCAGAGAAAAAGGGTCTCACAATTGTTGATGCTACCTGCCCATTTGTGAAAAAGGTTCAGCGGCTCACATCGTCTCTACAGAGGAAGGGCTTTACCGTTATTGTATTCGGCGAGAGGGAGCATCCGGAGGTAAGGGCACTTGCCTCCGTGGAGGTGCTTGAAGATGAGCCGGCGGCAAGGGCTATGCCTTCCCTGAAAAAGGCGGCGCTCCTTTCTCAGACAACGCAATCAGTAGAGCAGTTTAAAGCGATTGCCGAAATTCTCAAGTCAAAGGTCAGCGGGCTTAAGATTTATGACACCATCTGCGGGGCAACCACGCTCAGGCAGGCATCGGCCCGAAAGCTGGCAGCCAGGGTCGATGTGATGCTTGTCTTCGGGGGTTATCACAGCGCCAATACAAGACGGCTGGCTGAAATTTGCAAAATAGCCGGCACACAGACCTATCACTTAGAAACTGCGGATGAAATCAAAGATGAGTGGCTTGCGGGCAAAGAGACAGTAGGTATCACCGCAGGGGCATCGACCCCGGATTGGATAGTGAAAGAGGCTATGGAGAAACTTACTGGAAAATCCCGCCTTATGGAATCTAAAGATGCCCTACAATAAAGTCGTACACGTCCGGCGTTACAGATGGCTCCAACAGCATGAAGTGATCATAATTAGTTAGGTGTTTGTTATTTTCATAGTTGATTGGCGGACATGCAACGCAAGGCCACCCGTCGCTGGCGCCGACGCAGTAATTGGCAGAAGAAGTGGGTACCGCGCCGTCATTCTCACCGAAACCCGAGGCTTTCACAAAAATCCACCCTGCTATAAGCGCGGTATTATAGTTTCGATCAAACTGCCACAACCAAACCCAAACATCGGCACAAAAGGGGCCTACACACTTATGCACCTTAACCCATCGCCACCCTCCCGTTATTTTCCCGGAAACCACGGCAAAATTGGGAAAATCGTTGCAAACGGTTTCTTTCGCAAAAAGGGCTAGCAATTCGGGAGTACAAGGCGACATTTCCAATGTGCCGGGGCCCGTGAATATTCCTCCTGCTCCGGTAGGAGTACCGCAATGCGGGGTGCCGAGAGTGATAAGCCTGGTGAATTTGCCGCCGAGAGCGATGTATGATCTCGAAACGATTCCTCCCATGGAGTGAGCGA
>CBDUUU010000136.1:0-3047 GCA_965370485.1 uncultured bacterium | reverse complement strand
GGCAGAGCGTAACATGAATGAAGGTTTTTGCCGGTCTCTGCTTCCCCTTCTAATAGTTGTCTGTGTGGTAAGCGGCCTGATTTTTCTCCAGCCTGATTATGGTTCGGCATTCCTGTTGATTGTGACTGTTGGCGTGATGTTGTTTTTTGCGAGGGTAAAACTGGCTTATCTGTTCTTATTGGGCGCTTCTTCGGTGCCGCTTCTGGCTATTATGATTTTAAAGAGCAGTTACCGGCTGAGGAGAATTTACACGTTCCTTGACCCATGGCAGGACCCGCAGGGGGCAGGGTATCAAATCATACAGTCTTTTCTTGCCTTCGGCTCGGGGGGCACACTTGGGAAGGGGGTTGGCATGGGGATGCAGAAGTTGTTTTATCTTCCCGCAGTCTTTACCGATTTCATATTTTCCATAGTAGGAGAAGAGCTGGGTATAATAGGAACGGTTGGCGTTGTTGCCCTGTTTGTTTATTTTTTAATCCTGGGTTTCCGAATTGCAATGCGCTCGCCTACCGGGTTTTTAAGGCTTCTTGCCGCCGGGATTACCACGACAATCATTCTTCGGGCGATAGTTAACGTTGCCGTCACGACGGGGTGTCTGCCGACAAAGGGTATACCGCTGCCGTTTATCAGTTTTGGAGGCTCTTCTCTGATAGCCGACCTGACAGGGGTCGGGATACTTTTAAATGTTTCCAGGATGTCATAAATGATCAAAATATTTTTTGCCGGCGGGGGCACAGGAGGGCATCTGTTTCCCGGGTGGGCAATTGCCGGGGCGGCACTGTCTGATAAAACAATGAATGCCGAGGTCTATTTTATCTGCGCAAGGGGTGCTTCTCAGCCACCCATGGGCAGGGGACATCTTCTTCCTATTTGCAGCGGCAATATAAGAAAGAGCCCGTTTCAGCTGATTCTTGTCGTAACGGGCTTTTTTGAATCAATTGGTCTGCTCCTGAGATATAGGCCTGACATCCTTGTGGGCCTGGGCGGATATGTGAGCGGGCCTGCTGTTGCAGCCGCTTTAATTTTGCGCGTCCCTGTAATTCTTCAGGAGCAGAATTGCATCCCGGGGCTGACAAACCGCATTCTCTCTTTATTTGCAGCGGAGGTGGAAACGAGCTTTCCGGTATCGGCTGGGTTTCCCCGCCGGGCAAGGTTAAATTTCACAGGCAACCCCGTAAGGGCGGAGATTTTCTCAGCCTCCCGGGGCCCTGCCCTTAAAAGACTCGGGCTTAGAGCTGAAAGAAAGACCGTTGTGGTCTTTGGGGGAAGCCAGGGCGCGCATGGCATAAATTTCGGTATGGTAGAAATTCTCCGGGACCTCTCACAGAAGCAGCGAGAGTGGCAGTTTTTGCATATCACGGGAGAGAAAGACTTTTTTGCTGTGAGGCAGGCTTACGAAAATTCGGGTATAGTGTCGAAGGTCTTCAAGTTTGTAGAGCAGATGGGTGATGCCTACGCCTGCGCCGATATAGTTGTCGCCAGAAGCGGCGGGGGCTCAATAGCTGAGATAACAGGCTGTGGACTGCCGGCTGTCTATGTCCCGTATCCGTCCGCAACTGAGGCACATCAGGAGCTGAATGCCCGTTTTGTTTCAGAGAGAGGCGCGGGGGTTGTCGTGCATCAGCGGGAATTCAAACGCGGCAAATTGAGAAATACTCTTATCGACCTTATGGAGGATGATAAGGGACGCGCCCGAATTGCCTCCTGCAGTGAGCGGCTTGGAAGACCTTATGCCGCCAAAGAGGTAAAGCAGAGAATAGGGATGTTTGCCAATGCTCCCGGGTAACATTAAAAGAGTCCATATGATTGGTATTGGCGGGGCAGGGATGGCCGGTATGGCAAAGCTCCTTCTTGAGTCGGGCTATGTAGTGAGCGGCTCTGATGTTAAGAAAACTGCTCTTATAGATAAGCTGATAGATAAAGGCGCAAGGGTTTATATTGGCCATGAGTCATGCAATCCGGGCAATGCAGAACTTGTCATTTTCTCCTCGGCTATTGACAGGGGCAACCCTGAGCTCGAGGAGGCGCATAAAAGAAATATCCCCTGTATGAGGCGCGGCTCGGTGCTCCCTCATATGATGAAAGGGAAGACGTCTATAGTTGTATCCGGAACTCATGGAAAGACAACTACAGCCGCAATGTCCGGGGCAGTCTTAATGCATTCAGGACATTCCCCGACAATATTAGTTGGAGGCGAGTCGAAGGAGATTGATGGGGGAGCTTGTCTGGGAGAGGGGAGTTTTTTTCTGGTTGAATCTGATGAAAGCGATGGTTCGTTTTTAGAGCTTTCCCCTGATTTTTCGCTCATAACCAATATTGAGGCAGACCATCTGGATTATTATAAGGGTCTCCGGGAGCTCCTTCATGCCTTTGAGGGTTTTGTCGAGGATACACTGCGCGGAGGAGGTTGTGTTATTGCCCCGGCACAGCCCCGTCTACAGAAATTGCTGGGGGGTATCAGATATAAAAAGGATAGGGTCACCACTTATGGTGTTGATGGAGAGGATGCGCAGGTTCTGGCAGGGAAAATAAAGGTGGGTTTTCCCGCCTCGAGTTTTACCGTGCATCTTGACGGGCAGGAGCTGGGTGAGGCAAGGATTAACCTGCCCGGGATGTATAATGTCAGGAATGCCATTGGGGCATTTGCCCTTGGTTTCCGGCTCGGGATTGATTTTGCAGTGATCAAAGAAGCGCTATCCAATTTTTCCGGGGTAAAACGGCGCTTTGAGATAAAGGGGAAAACCTCTGCAGGGGCAGTTGTCGTTAATGATTATGCACATCATCCAACGGAGATAAGGGCTGTACTTTCCGCCATACGCTGCCTGGATGGTGGGAGGGTTATTGTAATCTTCCAGCCGCATCGCTTCACCAGAACACTTGCGTTTCGAGATGAGTTTGGACAGGCCCTTGGCGGGGCCGATATAGTTCTTGTGACAGGGGTCTACCCTGCGGGCGACGCGAAGATTGAAGGTGTTACGGGTGCGGGGATTGTTAAGGCAATTCGAAAGAGCGGGCATAAAAACGTAATGTTTACAGAGAATAAGGAT
>CBDUUU010000135.1:0-3083 GCA_965370485.1 uncultured bacterium | reverse complement strand
TGCCGCTTGAGAAAATATCTCATCAGCAGCATTAATCCCTTTACCTCCGCAGTTGGCCTCTTCCAGTTCTCGGTTGAGAAGGCAAAAAGGGTAAGAACCTTAACACCTAAATCCACGCAGAGGCGGACAACCCTTCTCACCGACTCTACCCCTGCGCGGTGGCCTGCCAGGCGGGACTTCCCTTTTGCCTCTGCCCACCTGCCATTGCCATCCATAATAATGGCAATGTGAGTGGGAATGTTATCCTTGTCCAGGCTGGATAATAACCCCTTCATACCTCACATATCTCTTTTTCCTTTTCGGCTAAAATCTCGTCCACCTTCTTTATAAACCGGTCGGTTATTACCTGCGCTTCTTCCTGCAGCCTAAAGCCCTCATCCTCACCAACCGCGCCATTCTTCTCCTGGGTCTTTATCTTCTCCCTCGCTTCGTGGCGGGAGCTGCGAATAGAGACCCTGCCCTCCTCGGCTACTCTGTGGGCGACCTTAACAAGCTCATTTCTCCTTTCTTCACTTAGAGGAGGGATGGGAATACGAATGAGATTGCCGTCGCTATTGGGAAAAAGCCCGACATTGGCCTTCTGAATTGCTTTCATAATCTCCTGTACAGCCGCCTTATCCCACGGCTGAATGATAATCAGCTGAGGTTCCGGTATAGATATGGTCGCTGTCTGATTTATCGGCAAAAAGGCACCATAATAATCGACCTTGATGCTTTCCAAAAGCCCGATCGAGGCCCTCCCTGTCCGCAGAACCATCATCTCATGACCAATGGCATCAACAGCCTTTTCCATATTCGCCCGCATCGACCGCAAGATTTCATTCATTGAACTCTACCCCCTAACCGTCGCAATTACATCCAATGCCTCATAAATGAGGCAACTACAGTACTCTTTACTCTGGTAACTGTTCACGACCATCCATTTTTACCTTATAATCGTCCCAACTTTCCTGCCAAGGATTGCCTGCTTGATGTTATTTCTCTTTTCAAGGTCAAAGACAACTATCGGCAGGTCATTTTCCATACACAGGGAAACCGCCGTAGTGTCCATCACCCTGAGCTTCTTCTTGATAAACTCCATATGCGTCAACTTCGTAAATCTCTTTGCCTTCGGGTTATGCTGGGGATTGCTGTCATAAATCCCATCCACCTTCGTTGCCTTCAGAATGACCTCTGCCCCAATCTCAACAGCCCTCAGCGCCGCGGCAGTATCGGTGGTAAAGTACGGGCTGCCGGTCCCGGCGGCAAAAATGACCACCCTGCCCTTCTCGAGATGACGGATGGCCCTGCGCCGGATATATGGCTCTGCCACTGCCCGTATCTCAATGGCTGTCTGGACCCTGCTTACAACCCCCACTTTCTCAAGGACATCCTGAAGCAAAAGCGCATTTATGACAGTGCCCATCATACCTATGTAATCAGCGGTAGAGGGGTCGGCACCACGGGACTTAAGGCTCTGGCCCCTGATGATATTTCCACCCCCGATAACAACTGCCATCTCAATGCCAATGCCCTTGACCTCCTTAATACGCCTTGCAATCAGCTCTATTTCCCCAATATCAATCCCATGGCCCGATTTGCCCGAGAAGGCCTCGCCTCCAAGTTTCAACAAAACACGCTTATATACAGGTTTCTTCATAAAGATTAACCGCCGCCGAGCTGGTATCTGACAAACCGCCTTATCCGGATGTTCTCTCCGAGCTTGCCAATCACCGAGGTGACGTGTTCCCCGACAGTCGTCTCCGGCTCCTTAACAAATGGCTGCTCCATAAGACAATTTTCAGAGAAGAACTTCTCCATCTTTCCTTTGACTATCTTCTCAACCACATTCTGGGGTTTACCCGCAAACTGTGCCGAGGCGATCTCCCTCTCCTGCTGCAGGACAGACTCAGGCACCTCCTCCCGCCTTATATATGAAGGGGTGGCGGCGGCAACCTGCATTGTAATGTCCTTTACAAGCGCCCTGAAATCATCCGTCCTTGCCACAAAATCCGTCTCACAGTTTACCTCCACCAGAACGCCAATCTTCCCCCCCGGGTGGATATAGGAGGCAATTGTGCCATCGGCTGTCTCCCGCCCGCTTTTTTTCAACGCGTGCAATTTCCCCTGCTTTCGCAGAAGCTTCACGGCCTCTTCGAGGCTGCCCTTGCTTTCCACAAGGGCCCTCTTGCAATCCATAACACCTGCCCCGCTTCTCTGGCGCATCTCCTTTACCATACCCGCTGTTACTTCCACCATTATTCTACCCCCTGAGTCTCTGTTTCCTCTTCCACGGACCCTGAAGAGCTCACCTTTTTCGCCTCGACTATCATATCCGCAACCCTGGTTATGATAAGGGCAATTGACTTTGTCGCATCGTCATTTCCGGGAATCTGAAACTGCACAGAGTCAGGGTCACAGTTGGTATCAACTATTCCAATGATTGGAATGTTCAGTCTATCCGCCTCGGAGACAGCAATTCGCTCCCTGTGCACATCTGTAATAAAGAGAGCAGATGGCATCTTCCCCATTCCGACCATCCCGCCAAAATATTTCCCCAGTTTAAGTCTTTCCTTCTTTAGCCTGGCCGTCTCCTTCTTGGACATACCCGAATCCGGTTCCTGTTCTTTCTCTATAAGCTCCTCAAGGCGCCTCTTCCTGCTCTGCACCGTCTCAAAATTGGTAAGGGTGCCGCCAAGCCACCGCTCGTTGACATAAGGCATTCCGCACCTTACAGCCTCGGTGGCTACGATCTCCTTCGCCTGCCTCTTCGTCCCGACAAACAGCACGCACCCCCCGCCCGGGATAAGCTCATCCAGGAAACCGCCTGCCTCTTTCATCCCCTCGATTGTATGCTCCAGGTCGATTATGCAGACGCCCCTTCGCTCGCCCAGTATGTGCTCTGCCATCTTTGGGTTCCACTTCCGCTTCTGATGGCCAAAATGCACACCCGCTTCTAACAAGTCCTTCACTGTTATTTCAACCACAATTTTTCCTCCAAGCAGTAGTTGCCTCATTTATGAGGCGTAGTTATTCGCTTTTAGCCCAATGAATTGGGCAACTACAACAAGAATAACATTTGTAGCTGCCTCATTTATGAGGCA
>CBDUUU010000134.1:0-3098 GCA_965370485.1 uncultured bacterium | reverse complement strand
TGAACGCTTTCTCTTATTTATACCTGTATGTAATTCTCCCGCGGCTGAGGTCGTATGGAGACAGCTCCACGCTAACCCTATCCCCTGTAAGTATCTTAATATAGTGAACACGCATCTTCCCTGAGATATGCGCCATTACCTTATGCCCATTGTCCAGCTCAACCCGAAATGTTGTATTAGGCAGCTGTTCAAGTATCTTGCCATCAACCTTTATTAACTCTTCTTTTGGCATACTTCCTTCCCCTGGAGTATGGCGCAAATCCTTGCAAAGGTTTCCCTGGATGTGCCATCGGCTGAGACCTTCTCCAAAAGCCGCCTCTTTTCATAATAGTCCAACAAATAGGAGGTCTGAGCCTGATAAATCGCGAGTCTCCTTCTTATTGCCTCCTCTCTATCATCCTTCCTCTGGTAGAGAGCCCCCCCGCACCTGTCACAGATATTCTCCTGCCTCGGCGGGCAATTGTTAAGATGGTAGATGTCCCCGCAGGTCCGGCACTGCCTGCGGCCCGAAAGGCGCCCTACGAGCACGACCTCATCTGCCTCCAGACATATAACTGCCGTAAGTGAGATTTCAAACTGCTCCAGCATCTCCCCGAGTGACTCCGCCTGCGGCCGGCTGCGTGGAAAACCATCCAGGACAAAACCGCCCGCTGTCCCTTTCACAGCCTCCCTGAGCAGGTCGAGGACAATCTCATCAGGAACAAGTTCCCCTTTTAACATATATGCAGATGCCGCCTTTCCTGTCCGGCTCTCCTGCGCCACTGCCTCACGCAGCATATCGCCGGTTGAGAGGTGTACAATGGAAAACTCCTCAGAGAGCAATTTTGCCTCCGTACCTTTGCCTACCCCCGGCGGCCCAAGTAAAACAAGATACACCTTAATGCCTCGCGACCTTCCCTTTTTTTATGAAACCCTCATAGTGCCGCATTAGAAGCTGGGACTCTATCTGCTTCATTGTATCAAGCACGACACCTACAATAATGATTGTTCCTGTGCCCCCGCAGAAGCTCGCTACAAGATAATCAACCCTCAAGCCCCTGCTTGCAATAGTGGGCATAATCGCTATGAGGGCAAGGCCAATCGCTCCCGCCAGCGTAATCCGGTTCATAACCCGGTAAAAATAATCCGAGGTCGGCTTCCCCGGACGAATGCCGGGGATGAAACTCCCATATTTTTTCATACTATCAGCAATGTTTACGGGATTAAACGTTATTGCGGTATAGAAGTAACAGAAAAAAATGATAAGAAGCACATAAATGGCATTATAAAACAATGTCCCGGGGTTGAAAAGACCTCCGATCGTTTTTAAGACCCCGCTATTTGAGAACTGGGCGAGTGTTGTAGGGAACATAAGAACGGAAATTGCAAAAATCACTGGGATCATTCCTGCATGGTTTACCCTGAGCGGTATATAACTTGACTGCTGCGAATAAACTTTCCTGCCAACAATGCGCTTTGCATGCTGGACGGGTATCCGCCTCTGCGCCTGTGTAAGAAGAACCACCGCCCCAGTCATTATTATAGTGAGAATGAGAAGAAAAATCAACTTAAATGGTTTCATCGCACCAACCTGCAAGAGCTCAGCTATCTTGAGAACGGCTATGGGCAGGCGTGAAATGATATTGACGGTAATAATAAGAGAAATGCCGTTGCCTATCCCCTTTTCTGTAATTTGCTCGCCAAGCCACATAACAAAGAGGGTTCCCGCTGTGAACGTAGTAACCGCCATAAAGCGAAAATAAAGGCCGGGTCGAGGCACAATGACTGCCCCAAAAATCTCAGGGTTCTCAAGCCAGCGGCTTATCATAAACCCCTGAATGATGCAGATTCCAACGGTCGACCAGCGGGTATACTGCTGAATCTTTCTCCTGCCCTCCTCTCCCTCCTTTGCAAGTTTCTCCAGCGAGGGGATCACAGCCGTCAGGAGTTGAAAGATAATCGAGGCGCTAATATAGGGCATTATCCCGAGCCCGAAAATGGCCGCATTGGAAAGCGCCCCGCCTGCAAACATATCAGCAAGCCCAAAAAGTGTGCCCTTTGCCTGCTCGAAGAACCGGGCGAGTGCCGCCCCGTCAATCCCGGGAGTAGGTATATGACAGCCCAGGCGAAAAACCGTCAGAAGAAAAACTGTGAAAAGGATACGCTTTCTTAAATCGGCGACTCGAAAGATGTTGCGCAGCGCACCTAACATCACACTACCTCTCCCCCTGCATCTTTAATCTTTTTTCTTGCGCTCCCGCTAAAGTGCCTGGCGTGGACCGCAAGAGACACCCTCAACGTACCGCTGCCAAGAATCCTGAGGGGCATCTCTTTCCTAATTATACCCTTCTCTTTCAAAATAGCAGAGTTGACCGTTGAGCCTTCTTCAAAGGAAGAAAGCTTACTTATGTTTATTATATTGTATTCCTTCTTAAATATGTTCGTGAAACCCCGCTTGGGCACCCTCCTTGTCAACGGCATCTGCCCTCCCTCAAAACCTAAACGCACCCCGCCCCCCGAGCGGGACTTTTGTCCCTTGTTCCCGCGTCCCGATGTCTTCCCATGACCCGAGCCCGAACCTCTCCCAACTCTCTTTTTTTTCCCGGGATGAACCATATTATGAACCCTGCAGGCGCCTTTGTGTCCTCCGCGTTACCCTTGCCAGTTCCTCCAACCCTGCCATCGTTGCCTTCACGGTATTAATCACGTTCTTGGAGCCAAGTGACTTTGTAAGCACATCCCGGACACCGGCAGATTCCATCACCGCCCGCACTGCTCCGCCGGCTATTACACCTGTGCCCTGCGAGGCAGGCTTCAAAAATACCCTTGCCGCGCCAAAATGCCCTATCGCCTCATAGGGAATCGTCGTCTCCTTCATTTGAATAGTCTGCAGTCTCCCTTTCGCCTGGGAGGAACCCTTTTTGATTGCCTCGCTCACCTCTCTTGCCTTCCCTAAACCATACCCAACCTTGCCCTTTCCATCGCCCACAACGACAAGGGCGCTAAAGCCAAACCTCCTGCCGCCCTTAACCACCTTTGCAATTCGGTTAATCTTAACTACATGTTCTATAAATTCATCAGAATTCAAGACCACCCTCCCTCGCCGCATCAGCCAGTGC
>CBDUUU010000133.1:0-3107 GCA_965370485.1 uncultured bacterium | reverse complement strand
GGCCGCCGTTTTTTGTTTACCGGTTGTTTTACAAATTTATACTGCCTTTCCGCGGATTAAGAGTTGCCTCCAGATGGGGGATGATGGTTATCTTCGCCATAAGTGTACTGAGCGGCTTTGGGGTTAAGCGTTTGAAGGGAAAGATAAAGAGTCTGCTCCCTTTTATCCTTATAGCCGAATATGCCTGTTTTCCGCTGAGCTTTTATTATATCCCCCGGGATGTGCCTCCTGTTTATAATTGGTTAAGGTCCGAAGAAGAGGATACGGTTGTGCTGGAGCTTCCCATCGCCTCTTCAGAAAGGGTGTTTTACAAAGAAGCCAAATATATGTACTGGTCAACATTTCACTGGAAGAGGCTGGTGAATGGGTATAGCGGTTTCTGCCCGTCTTCTTACCGGCAGATAAGCAGGCGGATGCAGAATTTCCCTGATGCCCCGTCCGTTGAACTCTTGAGAGACATAGGGGTAGATTATGTAATTGTCCACAGCAAGCAGTTTCCAGAAGAGAGCTGGCGGGATATGCAGGAGAGAGTAACTCTGCATTCAGACATGGTAAGGTTGAAAGTGTGTATGGATTCGGATTACGTTTATGAGGTTAAATAAGATGAAGTTGTCTGTTATAATGCCTGTGTATAACGAAGAAGAAACAATTGCCGAGATAGTCAGCCGTGTTCTGAGAGTTGAGATTGATAAGGAACTTGTCGTTGTTGACGATTGTTCCACGGACGGGACGCGGGAGATTTTGAAGAAGATTGACTCTCCTTTTGTTAAGATTCGCTTTCACAGTAAGAACAAAGGGAAGGGTGCGGCTATACGAACTGCCCTGGGGGAGATAACAGGTGAGGTTGTGACCATTCAGGACGCTGACCTTGAATACGCCCCTGAGGAGTATCCACGGCTTCTCTCTCCAATAGCAGATGGCGTCTCGGGCGTTGTCTATGGCAGCCGTTTTTTAAAAGGAGGCAATCGGGGTATGTCTCTTTTTAGATTTGGCAACTGGTTTCTTACAACGGTTACCAATCTCCTCTACGGGGCCCGTCTTACGGACATGGAGACTTGCTATAAGATGTTCAGGGCAGAATTAGTAAAGGGCATTTCCTTAGAGGCAAATAGATTCGATTTTGAGCCTGAGGTTACTGCAAAACTGCTTCTGCAGGGCGAGAAGATTCTGGAGGTTCCTATTTCATACACGGGCAGGGACTTTCTCGAGGGGAAGAAGATTACCTGGCGTGATGGCATCTCCGCCCTGCGCTGCCTTCTCAGATGCCGCTTTCTTCCCCCTCACAAAGCCGCCTCTAGATAATTCCTTACTTCCTTACTTTCGCTGGCGCTTGACGGTTTACTTATCTTGTGGTATGTTCTTAAAATGATGACTTCTCGGGAAAGGGTTAAGAGGGCAGTTTTGTTTCAGGGGCCTGACAGGGTTCCCTATGAGCTGCCGGAGCGCTTTGGGTCGGATTTCCTGGAGATTTGCCCCTCACCTGATCCGCGCTGGAAGCCAAAGATAGAAACAGAGGCCAGATGGGAGGATGAATTTGGCTGTATCTGGGAGAAATTATCAACGGGAGACAAAACAATGGGCCAGGTCAAGCTCCATCCCCTTTCTGACTATTCGATGTTAAGTGATTTTAAATTCCCCGATTACAAGAATCCTGAAAGATATGAGAATGCCCGAAGAGCTGTCTCTGAAAACAGGGAAGAGAAGTTTGTTCTGGCTAATATTCCTTTCAGTATCATTCACCGCCTTCAGTATCTAAGGGGGTTTGAGCAGGGTCTGATGGACCCTTATGTTTATCCGGAACAATTGGAGATTCTTTTGGACAAACTGGCAGATATCGCCATAGATGCGATAGAAAATTTTGCAAAGATAGGTGTGGATGGGATTATCTCCTGCGATGACTGGGGTTTGGAAGATAGGCCTATGGTCGATCCTGAAATCTTCCGAGGGTTTTTCAAACCAAGATATGCCAGGGTTTACAAGTTTGCCCGTCAGAAAGGAATGCTTACCTTTCTTCACAGCTGTGGTTATATAATAGACCTGCTGGAGGATTTTATAGAGGCGCAGTTAAACCTGATTCAGATGGACCAGCAGGAGAATATGGGAATGGAGCGGCTGGCTGAGTTATTTGGTGGCAGGCTTTGCTTCTGGTGCCCGGTGGATATTCAGAAGACGATGGTTAAGGGAAACGTAGAGGATGTTAGAGATTATGCCAGGCGGCTTATTGAAACTCTCGGGAAGTTCAATGGCGGCTTTATTGCCCGCTGGTATGCCGCACCGGATGCAGTAGGGCACTCCAGAAAAAAGATAGATGCTATGTCCGAGGCGTTTATAAAATATGGTAAGAGATAGGTGCTCTTGACAGAATTAGATAATGGTGGTTTAATCGAGATAGTTAGTTAAAGTGAGCTTGCAGGGGGTACAGGGAAGATGGTGAGAAGCCATCACGGACCCGCCGCTGTAGCCGGCAACGAAAACTGCATGTAGGCCACTGTCCGGCACCGACTTTCTGGAAAGTTAGTGCCGGGTGGGACGGCGCAGTAAGTAGGCTCGAGCCGGAAGTCAGAAGACCGACCTCTGCAAGGGAAGAGAAGGTGACCTTCGTGGGTTGAGGGTTTTCTCTTTCCTGCCTGCGGTAGGCAGTCCTGCCGGTAGGCGGGTGACCCTGAAGCCATGAGGGCATTCAGGGTTTTTTCATGGGAAAATTTATCTTCGTAGTTGGCGGGGCAAAAAGCGGGAAGAGCAGGTTTGCGCAGGACCTGGCATCTAAGCTCAGCCCCCGCCTGACTTATATCGCCACCGCTGAGGCCGGTGATAAAGAGATGAGGGAAAGGATAGCAAGGCATCGCATCTCCAGAGGCAAGGGATGGGAGGTGATTGAAGAGCCTTTGGATGTGGCAGGTGTCCTTTCATCGGTCAAGAGAGACAGGTGCATAATCATAGACTGCCTTACACTGCTAATTTCTAACTGGCTGATGAGTTTGAAACCAAGGCGTCTGCCTGCAAAGGAGGATGAGCTTAGAAAAAGACTCCTGAAACTCATAAGACAGATAAAAAAACTTTCCTCAACCGTCATTGTTGTTTCAAATGAGGTGGGGGCGGGGATAGTC
>CBDUUU010000132.1:0-3124 GCA_965370485.1 uncultured bacterium | reverse complement strand
CAAATATATCGCCGATTTTCGCAGCCTTCAACAGCGGCATAACCCAAAACCCGTCCATAGCAGCCTCCAGCGCCTTTAAGGGGTCGGTCTCGGCAACAATAACCTTTGCCCCCATACCCTTGGCCCGCATAGCTACCCCTCTGCCGCACCATCCATAGCCGCAGACAACAAAGATACTGCCGGCAAGAAGCACATTAGTGGCCCTTATAATCCCGTCTATGGTGCTCTGGCCGGTTCCATACCTGTTATCAAACATATACTTGGTTTTAGCATCGTTTACGGATATGAGGGGATACGCCAGCTTGCCATCGTTTTCCATCGCCCGCATACGTATAACGCCCGTAGTAGTTTCCTCACTTCCGCCCAGGATATGGGAAAGAAGCTCCCTTCGCCTGGAATGAATGGTAGATACCAGGTCTGCGCCGTCATCCATAGTAATCTCTATCCGGTGGTCTAACACCGCATGAATATGTTTGTAATACGAATCTTTGTCTTCTCCGTTCCTGGCATATACGGATATACCATAATCCTTAACCAGAGAAGCCGCCACCTCATCCTGTGTGGACAGCGGATTCGAGGCACAAAGATAGGCAGATGCCCCTCCTTCCTTTAGGGTGAGCATCAAATTGGCGGTCTCCGTTGTTACATGCAGACAGGCCCCTACTGTTACCCCCTTTAAGGGCAGCTCTGCCCTGAATCTATCTCTTATGAGTCTCAGGACAGGCATTCTCCTGCCCGCCCATTCAATCTTTAATCTTCCTCCCTGCGCCAGAGAGGCATCCTTTATTTCACAATCCACTTTTGAAAATTTCGACTGCATCCCTTTTCTCCCAGGTAAAATCCTCTTCCTCTCTCCCAAAATGCCCATAGCAGGCGGTCTTTTTATAGATTTTTCTGCGCAGTTTGAGATGATTGATTATCCCAATGGGCGAGAGGTCAAAACCCTTGCACAAAATCTCTACTATTCTTTCCTCAGGAACCTTTCCGGTTCCGGACGTATCTACCATTACAGAAACCGGCTGTTTCACTCCAATGACATATGACAGCTGAACGGTACATCTGTCTGCTACCCCTGAGGCTACGATATTCTTCGCCAGATATCTCGCCATATAAGCCGCAGAACGGTCCACCTTTGTGGGGTCCTTGCCGGAAAAGGCACCCCCTCCGTGAGGAGTCATCCCGCCGTATGTATCGACGATAATCTTCCTCCCGGTCATACCTGTATCTGATTGAGGTCCGCCTATAACAAACTTGCCGGTCTCATTTATAAAACATTTTGTTTCGCCGGGGTCATAGAAACTGCCCAGGGAAGGTATTATGACCTCACTTTTTATTCTCTCCTTCGCATCTTCGCTCATCTTTTGGCCGGATTTATCCAGAACCTCCTCCGTATGCTGGGCGGCTATAACCACTCTCCTGGCAAGAGATGGCTTGCCATCTACATACTCTATTGCGACCTGGCTTTTTCCGTCCGGGCCCAGGAACTCGAGTATCTTCTTTCTTCTAACCTCTGCCAATCGCCTGGTCAATTTGTGAGCAAGCATAATGGGCAGCGGCATAAGCTCTTCGGTCTCTTTACAGGCATATCCTATCATCATGCCCTGGTCGCCGGCCCCACCCGTGTCTACACCCATAGCAATATCAGAAGATTGTAATCCAATGGTATTCAGTATTGCGCAGGACTGGTAGTTAAAACCGTATCTAGGGTCGGTATAACCTATATCTTTCAGGACATCACGGACAAGGGAATTCAGTTTAACATAGCATGTGGTGGTAATTTCCCCCCCCACCATCACCAGCCCCACTGTCACGAAGGTCTCACAGGCAACCCGCCCAGTGGAATCTTGCCTCAATACATCATCCAGGACAGCATCGGATATCTGGTCACAGACTTTATCCGGGTGACCCTCTGTAACAGACTCGGAAGTCAAAAGATATACACTGTTACCACTCATAATCTCTCCTTTTCAGACTTTCCACAAATTTCCATAGCAAAAGAGACTCTCTCATTGCGCATTTAACCACACTTTCCGCGCAAACGCAAGGAAAAGATGCAAAAATTGGCAAGAATCTTTTTGACAACCCTGCCGATATAGTATAGTATTAAGGCGTGCGAATATAACAAACCACTACAATGGATGAGATAGAACAGAGAAGAAAGAAGTTAGATGCCCTGAAAGAGGCAGGGGTAGAGCCATACGGAAGAAAATTCCCCAGAACCCATACCATCAAGGACCTGCGGCAGAACTGCGCCTGTCTTATCACAGAAAAAAAAGAGGTGGCGGTTGCCGGAAGAATCATCCTTCTAAGGCGTCACGGGAAGGCTGCATTCGTTGATTTAAGGGACTTCTCAGGGCAAATCCAGGCGTATTTCAAAAAGGACACACTCGCAGATGCCTATAAAATATTCGAAAACCTCGACATAGGCGACTTCATCGGAATAAAAGGAGAGCTCTTTAAAACAAAGACGGAGGAGCTGACGGTTGCGGTCACTTCCCTCACTGTCTTGTGCAAGGCGCTCTACCCCCTGCCTGAGAAATGGCACGGGCTCAAGGATACCGAGATGAAATACCGCATGCGTTATCTCGACCTGCTCGCCAATGAAAAAACAAGGCAGGTTTTCGATGTCCGTATGAGGCTAATCAATGCAAGGCGCGAGTTCCTCAACAACGCCGGGTTCTGTGAGGTAGAGACCCCAATGCTCCAACCCATGGCAGGGGGAGCAGCCGGCAAGCCCTTTCAGACGCACTTAGACAGCCTCGATATGGAGCTTTTCCTGAGAATAGCCCCTGAACTTTACTTAAAGAGACTGCTGGTCGGGGGATATGAAAAAATTTATGAGATAAACAGAAGCTTTCGTAACGAGGGCATATCGACCAGGCACAACCCTGAGTTTACAATGCTCGAGGCATACCGGGCATACAGCGACTATGAAGATATGATGCAGTTGACAGAGACATTGGTTCAGGAGGTTACCCAGAAGGTGCTCGGGAAAAATACCTTTTCTTACAATGGCAGGACAATAGACGTAACCCCCCCATGGAGACGTATTACATTTTCAGAGGTGATGATGAAGAAGTTTCACATAGATATTGAGAGCGAAGACCGGAAGACATTAAGAGAA
>CBDUUU010000131.1:0-3129 GCA_965370485.1 uncultured bacterium | reverse complement strand
AAAAGAGGTTTCCGTCCTCACAGCGGCAAGAGGCGCTTGACTTAAGGCTCGTGGTGGGTATAATGAGGTGATTTAAAACCAGACAAGGAGGAAAGAGATGGCTATTAAGGTAGGTATTAATGGTTTTGGGAGAATTGGGCGTAATATTATGCGCGCGGCACTGGATAATGAGCAGATTGAGTTCGTAGCCGTAAATGACCTGACAGATGCAAAGACCCTGGGTTATTTGTTGAAGTATGACTCAATACTTGGTAACCTCTCGCAAGAGGTGAAGGTAGAAGGAGACTCAATCATTGTCGGCAGGAGAAAAATAAAGGTTCTCTCGGAGAAGGACCCTGCCAGCCTGCCGTGGAGCGAGCTCGGGGTAGATATCGCGATAGAGGCTACCGGAATATTTCGCGACAGGGACGGGGCAGAAAAGCACATAAGCGCCGGCGCAAAGGTGGTAATAATCTCTGCCCCTGCCAAGGGTGAAGATATTACAATCGTAATGGGAGTGAATGAGAGTATGTATGAGCCCGGTAAGCACCACATCCTATCCAATGCATCCTGCACAACCAACTGCCTTGCCCCTGTGGCAAAGGTACTGCTGACACACTTTGGCATAAAGAAGGGATTGATGACAACCATTCACTCTTACACCAATGACCAGAAGATTCTGGACTTCCCGCACAAGGACCTGAGGCGCTCGCGCGCGGCTGCCCTTTCGATGATACTGACAACAACAGGGGCGGCATCTGCAACAGCAAAGGTTCTGCCCGCACTAAAGGGTAAGATGGACGGTCTTGCCATCAGGGTACCCACTCCTAACGTATCCCTGGTGGACTTTGTCGCTGAGCTTGAGAAAGAAACAACGGTGGAGGAGGTTAATGCGGCTCTCAAAAGGGCGGCAGAGGGGGAGATGTCTCACATCTTAGAATATTGCGAGGAACCCCTTGTCTCCCGCGACTTCAACGGAAATGCCAGTTCATCCATCGTAGATGCAGGCGGGACACAGGTCATAGGGGGAAACCTCGTCAAGGTGCTGTCATGGTACGACAACGAATGGGCATACTCCTGCAGGGTGATAGAGCTGACTGAATACGTATATAAGAAGGGTCTGTGAATAAACGAACGCTTAAAGATATAGCCTTTAAAGGGAAACGGGCGCTTGTGCGGGTGGACTTTAACGTCCCGCTCGATGAGAGTGGAAATGTGGCAGACGACACAAGAATCAGGGCGGCCCTTCCAACCATCCGCTATATCCTTGAGGATGGGGGTCTTCCTATACTCATCTCGCACCTCGGCCGGCCCAAGGGCAAGGTAACGGATAAACTAAAAATGGATGTGGTTGCTAAGAAACTCGAGGAACTTCTCGGCAAATGTGTGATAAAGCTTGATGATTGCGTGGGCAGACCCGTAAAAGATGCAATTGCACAGGCGGAGTCTGAGACGGTTATCCTCCTTGAGAACGTCCGCTTTCATCCGGAGGAAGAAAAAAACGACACTGAGTTTGCCGGGAGGCTGTCTGAGCTTGCTGAGGTCTATGTAAATGACGCCTTTGGCACATGCCACCGGGCGCACGCCTCAACGGAGGGGGTTGCCCACCTTCTGCCCTCGGCTGCCGGCCTTCGCCTGCAGAAGGAGTTGGATTACTTCGAGAATGCCCTTGAAAACCCCAAGCGTCCATTTGCTGTTGTTCTCGGGGGGGCAAAGGTGTCGGACAAGATAGGCCTCATTCAGAATCTCCTCAGCCGAATAGATAAACTGCTCATCGCAGGCGGCATGGCATACACCTTCCTAAAGGCAGAGGGGAAAGAGATTGGTAACTCAATATTCGAGGAGGACAAGCTCGAACTAACCACCCGGCTTATCAAGGAGGCAAGGCAGAGAAACGTAATTCTGGCTCTTCCTGTCGATCATATAGCCGGCAGTGAATTTTCCGCCTCCTGCCGGGTTAAAACCATTGAATCCCCGGACATACCATCCGGATGGATGGGGCTTGACATCGGGCCAAAGACCGTTCAGAATTTTACACACATACTCTCCGACTGTAAGACCGTCATATGGAACGGGCCTGTCGGGGTTTCGGAATTTCCTCCATTCTCAGGGGCAACCAAAAGAATAGCCCAATTTCTTGGAGAGTTGGATGCAACTACGATTATTGGCGGGGGAGATATAGTAGCGGCGGTAAAGACCCTTGGAAGGCTTGACTCATTCAGTCACGTCTCGACCGGAGGAGGGGCCTCTCTCGAACTGTTAGAGGGGAAGAACCTGCCCGGGGTAGACGCACTAACAGAAAAGGAATAAAATATGGGAAAGGCATTTATTGCAGGGAACTGGAAGATGAATAAGACGCCGGAGGAGGCAGTGGGATTTGTGAAGGAACTGGCAGCTGTGGTCGGTGGAGGCAGCGAGGCAAACATTGTCCTCTGCCCTCCCTTCACTGCACTCAGCTCGGTCTATGAGGTTATCAAGAATACTCCTATCAAGCTCGGCGCCCAGAATATGTTCTGGGAAAGGGAGGGGGCATATACCGGCGAGATATCTCCCCCGATGCTTAAAGAGCTTGGCTGCAGTTATTGTATCATCGGGCACTCGGAGAGAAGGAGTTATTTCGGAGAAACAGACCAGACCGTTAATAAAAAGCTAAAGGCGGCTCTCTCGTTCAATCTGGGTCCTATTATGTGCATCGGAGAAAAATTAGAAGAAAGAGAGAAGGGCGAAACCGAGGCCATTGTGAAAAGACAGCTTGAAGGGGGGCTTGAATCCCTGACAAAAGAGGACATCCTGCGGCTGGTCATTGCATACGAACCCATCTGGGCAATCGGAACAGGCAAAACCGCCACTCCTAAACAGGCAAATGAGGTCCATAAATTCATAAGAGATTTACTCCTGAGTTCCTATGACAAAGAGGTCTCTCAGCGGGCACGAATCCTGTACGGCGGCAGCATAAAACCGGGAAATTGCGCAGAGCTTTTCTCACAACCCGATATTGACGGCGGGCTTGTGGGCGGGGCAAGCCTCGACATAAACTCATTCATAGAGATAATAAGGAGCGTGCCAGGATGATCACACTGCTTACAATCATTCACATATCCAGCTGCGTTCTGCTGGTGATGCTTATCCTTATCCAGAATCCGAAGGAAG